>JAHDHV010000273.1 GCA_020631155.1 Bacteroidota bacterium
CAATATCACCTTTAATTTTTAAATCGCCATGCCCTAGATGATACAAAATAAGGCTATTGACAATAGGGTGGGATTCATATAGCTTGTGGTCAGGTTCAGGAAAACCATATTTGGTGGCATCTAAGGTGAAAAAACCAAGTAGGAATTTATCTAACTTCTGTTTGATTTTTGGGGGGAAAGTCAACATTCCGCCAATGGTATCGGCAGGTTTTCCCAAGACATATTTAGGCACAAAATGATAGCCGCGCCTAACACTCATTGTTACGCTTTTGGCATGATGTACCGCATCTACTGCAATATCACAACCACTATTGCCTGCCCCAATGATGAGTACTCGTTGGTCGGTAAATAGGCGCGGAGATTTATATTTTGAAGAATGTAGTAATTTGCCTGTAAAAGTGCCTTTGAACTTGGGCATATTAGGATGTGAAAGGGTGCCATTGGCAATGATAATACCTTTATAGGGAGCAGTTTCTCCCGATTCAGTGGTCAATTGCCAGCCTTTTTCTAGGCGTTCTATTTGTTGAACAGGCGTGTTGAAATGGTAGTGTTCGTAGAGTTGAAAATTTTTGGCGTAATCCTGAAAGTAATGGCATAACTCGCTGTGATGCGGATAGTCAGCAATATGCTCAGACATAGGGAAGTCACGAAATTCGGTCATGGTTTTAGAGGAAATCAAATGCGCTGATTCGTAGACAGTACTGTTTTCATTCTCAATATTCCATAAACCGCCAACATCAGCAGCCGACTCGAAACCGTCAAATGCTATGTTTAGTTGACGTAAATTTTTAGCTGCTGCTAGTCCTGCTGGCCCTGCTCCAATGATGGCGTATTTATCTTTTGTATTTTCTAACATGGGTTTATTGTTTTAATAGACTTGAGATGGGAGATTTGAGAGGTATGTTTCATTATCGTGCTAACACTTTGCCTCTAAAATTGATAGTTAGCTATTTAGACTTTTGGATTTTTAGCTTTTAGAATTTACCATTGTCCTTTCAATAAATGCGTTTTAGAGCTTGTTTTGGGTTTATCCTTTGACTTAAAAATGTGTCTTTTGCTCCCAAATTTCACCTTATTATCAGAACAACATATGTACGTTGTGTGTAGTCACAAATTACATCATTTTCAGCTTCAAAAACAACATCAAGACAATTTCTCAAAATAACAAAAGTCTGGCAAAAGTGCAATAGGGTAAAGTTATGGGCTTTTTCATTTTTCAAAAAAAAATCCCCTTGCTAGAAAAGTCTAACAAAGGGATTAGCTGCTTTTACATCAAAAAGCCTGAAAAATAGATTTTACCTTATTTGACTAATAAGAGTTTTTCGTGAATGGTAATTCCTTGTTCAGTAGTCAATTCTACTACATAAACACCTGCTGGTAATTTACTACCATCAAATGTTAATTCGTAGGATTTATTAGCTTCCATTGTTGCATCAAATAGGTTCGCTACTTGTTTGCCTGTCACATTAAAAATGTTAATGGTAGCTCTTGTAGTATTGGCGGTACTAAATACGATTTCTGTACTATTGGTAAATGGATTTGGTGTTGCAATCAAACCAATGCCTTGGTCAAATTGAGTAGTCTTACCTCTACCAATGCCGCCTGTGCCATCAGGATTAGTATATGGGAAATTACAGTGTACCCAGAACCATTGTACCGTTTCTTGTACGTCTGTGCTGTTAGGAGCAGTGTTCGGATCATCGCTTGGCGTGGTTGTACCTGTACCTTGATCGGTTACTGTTACTGTATACCAGCCTTGTGTTAATCCGCTTAGGGTGAAACAGTTCATACTACCAACGGCAGCTTGAGCATCTCCTGGGTAACAGTGGCTTGGGTCGGTTATTGGTGGTTGACCGCCAAAGAAATCGTTGGCATTTTGAATGGATACATTTGCACTAGCAGGTATAGACCCCGGATCATTTATAGGATCAATATCTAACATCGGCCCTTCTGTCCAAGTAAATGGACCAGTCCAACTATAGGTATATTCGCCACTATATCCACCTTCCAGACAAATACTGATACTACCATCATTTAAGTCATAACAATCGCCTGCTGGAATGATTTGATCGTAGAAAGCATCTAATACAGAACCCGTAGAACCCGGAGCTATGCTTGCACCTGATTGTTGCCATGCTTCCACTACAGGGTCATTGGTAAATACCCAATCATCACTTGTACAACCATTGTCATCTGTAATAGTTACTGCCCATACTGCATTATCACTATAGATAACATCCATTTCCATACCGTATACACCATCACCATAATCAATTGCACCAGAAGTTGCATGACGTACATAGCCTTGTGTACACCAGTCGAAAGAGTAAGGTGGTGTACCGCCTTTGATGCACATTTCATGTCTGTTATAATAGATTGGTGTAATGCCGCCTTCGTTTCCTTCATCAATTTGGTTATTACAATCAGAGATAAGCGGTGCAGGCATATATAAAGGCGTTCCTGTTGTTGATATGTCCGAACATCCATCTAAAGGATTGATGATGCTGCTAATGTTATTGCCAATCAAATCATTAGGTGTTGGATATGCAGTTGGTGGAGTTGCTGTTTCATAGTTGTATGCATATAATAAGTAATCTTCACCAACTCCGAGTGTTTCCCAATCACTGTAAGGAATCATCACTTGACCATTGGCATCTACAGGTCCATAAACAGCAACAACGATTCCTGTTGCATCTGTAATAGCAATCCAAGTTTCAAAACCAACAGTAGAGTTGTAAGCGGTTACTGTACACTCGGTATCATCATCAGGACAATTGAAAATAACAGAAAGATTACCTGATTCTGCTGGACAAGGTGGTGGGTTCACAACGATTGGTGCAGGGTCAAAGTCATCTTCATCATCTGGATTATCACCTGTACCCGGTGTACCTGGTCCCTCATCATCTGTATCATTATCTGTATCTAGTTCTGGCGGTGTTCCACTATTGTCATTAGGTGTACTATCTTCATCTGTTGCTGGATTACCCATATCATCTTCTGCCGCTGTAATTTCGGCATTGTTGATAATGGTTAGTGAACCTATGATACTTGGATCAATTTGTAAAGTGATGGTAACCGTTTCACAAGTACCTGCTGGAATAGAAGCGATGGTTGTTGTTGGAGCAGTTGCTGTACCGCCTGTCCATATAGGATTATCGCCTGCATTAAAGATTAGATCAGGAGTAGGTACATAGTCTGTTACTTCAACATCGGTTGCGTCAATAGTTCCTTGATTACAAACCTCTATATCAAAATCTACATCATCGCCAGGAGCAAAAGGCCCTGCGCTTGCCAGCATTTTGGTTAATGCTAAATCAAACGTTTCTGTTACGACATCCGTTGGGTCATCATCCTCTACAGTGGTACCTGTATCACAACCTTCTGCATCTACTTCAATATTATTGGTGAAATCTGCGGTTACATTCATCACCGTACAAGTATAAGTTTCTACATCACCTACTGCCAAGATGCCATCACCAGAACCTGCGGCAACAGTACCATTATCAGTATCAATAGAGGCAAAAGTTGGTTCACACATGCTTACATTTAAAGTGCCATCTGTTGCAATATCTGTGAGTACTACATTACAAAGGTCTTCTGAACCTGAGTTGGTAATGGTAATGGTAAAGGTAGCCGTGCCACCAATAGGAACCCCTTGTATATCATCGGTATTATCTGCATCGTCTTTGTCTATAGTAATGTCTGGTGCTACAATAACCACATCTGTTGGGTCATCATCTTCTACAACAGTACCAGTAGTGCAACCTTCCGCATCTACTTCAATGGTATTGGTGAAACTAGCCGTTGCACCTGTTACTGTACAAGTAAATGTTTCTACATCACCCACTGCTAAGATGCCATCACCTAAACCGGGAAGAAGGGTACCATTATCAGTATCAATAGAAGCAAAACTTGGTTGGCAAGTTACTACACCCAAACTTGGATCCGAAGGAATATCTGTTAATACAACATCACATAAATCTTCTGTACCTGTATTGGTTACAATGATGGTAAAGGTAGCTGTGCCTCCTGATGGAATGACTTGTATATCATCGCCATCTGTATCAGGATCGCCGGGAGTACTATCATCTTTTATAATATCAATTTCTGGGTCAACTACTATTACATTTGTTGGGTCATCATCTTCTACAGTAGTGCCTGTCGTACAACCTTCTGCATCTACTTCTATGGTATTCATAAAGTCGGCTGTTACATTCATCACTGTACAAGTAAAGGTTTCACTTTCTCCAACACCCAATTCTCCATCACCAGAGCCAGCAGCAACCGCTCCATTATCAGTATCAATAGAAGCAAAACTTGGTTGACAAGTGGCCACATTTAAACCGCCATCTGTTGCAATATCTGTTAATACAATACTACATAATGGCTCATTACCATTGTTGGTAATAGTAATAGTGAAAGTAGCATCATTACCGCTAACCACTGTTTGTTGATCATCTACACCATCTGCATCTGCTGGATCACCAGGAACTGGCGTTGGATCATCTTTATCAATCATAATAGACGGCCCAAAACAGTTAGGTTCTGTAAAGGTGTTGCTATCAGTACAAGTTGCGCTGTTGTCAATATCTGTTACTGTTATGCCAATACCAGTATTACTCAATCCTAAGAAAGAGGCATCACAAAGTCCTGTTTGTGTTTGTGTGGCTCCTGCTACATAGGGAAATGATCCAAATGTAATGCCATCTACTACAATGTTGTAGCCAGAAGCCCCGCCACCTGTAGCGGTAAAACTTACATCTACACAATAGCTGCCATCAGGATTACAAGTAGGTGTTACTAGAATACCACTTATATCACAGCAAATACAGTTAACGGTAAATGGAGCCGCTGCGGAAATAGTATAACATAAGCCCATAAATTCACCATCCATATCAAAGTCAGCAATTGGTGTATTGGCAGTTAATCCACCTGTTAAGGTAGCTAAATCCGCATCCTCTACATTGATGGCGTAAACATCGTAGTTGCCATTAGCTAGAGCATCAAAGAAACCATTATTATTAAATTCGATAATATTGCCTGTGGCATTATCTACCAATACATAAATTTGTGTATAACCATCTGTATTAAATGTACCTGGGTCAGCTTGACCTAAAACAGCACCTGCATTGGGGTCGTTGGTACAATCACAAATTGGGTTCACACATAATGTTTCTAATACATCCGCTGTAGCAGTGCAATCAGTACAAGCTCCACTTGCATCGGCTGAGTTATCATCTGTAACCATTACAGTAGTTGTGCTAGTACCTGTACCAGAATAAGTAAATGGACCATAAATATCAGCACCTAAGGCAGAAGCTGTAGTTAGGCCACCTACATCAATGGTATAGTTGCCTGTACCACCTAGTACATTGGTTACTTGGATGTAGTATTCTGCTGTTGCTAAATCAGCATCTACATTCGCATCAATAATCACATCACAAATAGCAACAGCCTCAAAAGTGATAGGTTCTAATATTGTAAATGGCGTACAAGCAGCTACATTTAAATCGGCACAAGTAGCACCAGCGGCAGCAGCACCGTCATTTTCTGTTAATGTAGGAGCTACTGTAGCAGCGTTCATCCCTATTAAAGTAGTTGGGTCTGCTAAATCAGCAGGATTGTAGCTTAGTCCATGTATACAGTAATCGCCGGGAGCTAAACCATCTATGGCAACATCTTCGTTGAAGTCGGCAGGTGTTGCAGCAGTGTAATTAGCTGAAACGGCAACATCAACAATATCTAAAGTAGCATCTGTGATAACAAATGCATAGCCATAGTTGGCAGCAGGAGAGGTAGCTGGATCGGTAAAATCAATAGCTACATTTACCAAGTCGCCAACTGATGACAAACCTGTTGTTGGATCAACACATAGAGATGGGCAGCTTAAAGAAGCTTGTGCACCTGCATCTGGATTACAACACTCACAATTTTCGGTAAATGTTGTATTCATTTCTACATAACAATAATTTAAGAAATTACCAGAGTTTCCTGAAATTGGGTCGCCTGTACCAGCAGGAGCAATTGGCATACCATCAACAAATTCCGCAATAAAAGCAGCAACATCAGCATCCGCCACATTAAATGCATGAACCGTATACATCGCACCATCATCAGGTAATGGACCAAAAGCACCTGTTTGATTGGCTACGCCTACAATATTTCCTGAGGCATCTGCTAATACATATACCATTTGATAACCATTGGCATTTCCACTAGCTTGAACACTTATAGAAAATGGGTCCGTCATGCTACAATCACAAGTTGTTTGCTCTACACAATTTAATTCAAATACATTGTATGTAGTTGTACAACCTGTGTTATCTGCATCGGTAATGGTTAAGGTAACAATTGGTTGGCTAGTAGTTCCTGTATAGCTTAAACCTGTAATGGTTGTTGTAGCTGGATAAGTGATGGTATTTGTCCCATCAGTTACTGTAAAATCAGTGCCACCTGTAGCATCGCCACCAGTAATACTATTGATAACAATTTCGTAAGTACCATCCGCCGCACATTGCGTTGTCGCATCTACCACAACCTCCGTACAATTAGAGCAAGTAGCTGGAACGGTTAATATTACATCAAAAGTACACAATGGATCATCAGCATCAGCTAAGGTAATGGTGTAAGGACTACTTGCTGTTGTATTGGTAATGTTGATAGCACCAGAAGTATATTGAACGCCAGCACCATAAGTACCTGCTTCAGTAGCCGTTAAACCTAGAGGAATACCATCAAAAGTGAAACCATTTACAAAAGTAGCATCACTTTGGGTAACATCAGAAATGGTAAAAGTGAAAGTATCGTCTGTTGGGTCGTCTGGTGTGCCTGGGTCAGAACAAGCCCCTGGGGTAAGGGTAGCTGCTGTGATGGCACAAGCGGCGCAAAGGCTGTTGTCAATGGTGATATTTACAGGAGCAACGGAAGTACAACCTGTAACTGGATCAGTATATTGTACATAGTAAGTAGTTGCCGCTGTAATTCCTGAAACAACGGTTGATGTAGAGGCATCAGTTGCGGAATAAATCAAAGGAGAAGGCGTATTGCTTAAAGCAGACTGTGGCAGTGTATTTGGATCAACATCAAAAATTTGAAAATCGGCTGTAGTAAATGCTGGTGTATAAGTTGCATCAGTAGATAAATCAATAGAAGCAGTACCATCACCACAAATGGCAGCAGGTTGAGCATCCACACTTAATGGAGCAGCAGCAGGAGAGGTTAAAGTTTGTGCATTACTGGTAACAGTCATTGGACAGCCAGAATCATCTATTGCTCCTGTTATATCAAAAGCACCAGGACAAACACCAGTAAGTGTATAAGGCATACTAACACTACTTACGGAACCAGGTACACCATCAAGGGTGTAGTCAATATCAAAAGCATTGACTGATGTTCCTGTTGATAAATCAAAGGTAACCGTACCGTCACATGGGGTACATACAGTTGGGCTTGTTGAAGATGTAATGGTTAAATCCAAAGTAGGACGAATGTTTACACACACTTCGTCTGTACCTACTGAACCAGCACATAAAGCACCACCTTCATCAACTATAGATACTAAAGTTACTTTAATTTCTCCATCGGTTGGTCCAACAATAGGAATCATGTCACCAGAGGCAAACGCATTTAAGGTAACATCCATAGTACCATCATTATAAGTTAATGTAAATGGACCTGCGCCCCCTGTAATTGTTACAGGAACATTTACAGTGTTGGCATCTGCTTCACAGACATCAAAAACTGCTGGTGTTAATATTGCATTAGGACAAGAAACGGTTACTTGTAAAGGTTCTGAAATTGGGTCTAATTCATCGGGACCATCTACAGGACAGTTTGCTGCATCAAATGGATCAACAACTGCTTGGAAATCATAAGTTGCTGTTGGACAAGCATCATCAGGAATTGTAAACATTGTACAGAATTCCATATTAGTAGGGGTAGAGTTGTAACCACCACTACCTTCTATTTCAGTAGTAGCAGGAACGTTACCAAAGGCATCTGCTCCTTCATACGCTAGTCCATCAACAAGGGTACCTGTAGGATCCACTAATATAACTTGATCACCACTATTACCAAAAATCATACTACCTTGTAGTATATCACTTGTTACTACTAAATCGATATCACCTGTGGGATAACCAGCACCAGCACAAGTACTTCCTATTACAAATACGCCGTCAGCAGGGATAGTAGTACCAGGAGGAATTACAATAGCTGCTTCACCATCAGAGAAGATGTAGCATCCTATATCAGTACCAGGAGGGCCTGATATTTCAACAATTTCAGCACCTGTACTACTCCATGAGGTTCCATCACCACAACCAGCAGGAACTGTACCTGGATCATAAACGATCTGAGTGAAATGTACCCCAGTTCCATTTCCAGAAGTAGTAC
>JAHDHV010000274.1 GCA_020631155.1 Bacteroidota bacterium
ACTTGCCCAATCGTATTTTTTCAATATCAAAGCCGTATTCACAATATTTTGAAAGTGGGTTGGTGGTTGGATTTTGCCTTCTATCAATAAAATTTCTTCCGCCAGCATAAATTGATAAGCAGCCAATATTTCTTCCCAATAGTTTGTTTTGCCTGTCTGCGCCTGCTGATTACAATAGGCAATAATAGCGGTATAAATTTGGCGCAAATCATCTTTTGATACCGACCTATGATTTTTTTCTAATGTTTTTTTTAACTCAAAAAAATGGCTTTCAACTGTGGGTTGATGAAGGAGGAGGGCGAGCATATACCAAATTTCCATATAGGGAGGAATGTCGGAACGGTTTTGTTGAAGGTAGTCGAAAATTTGAGGCATCCAGCCTATTTCCCATGTTTCTTGTGCTGCATTGCGCCGCCGATTTTGCAAGGCACAATAATAACGCAATTTATTGGCAATGAAAACGGCTTCTACTTGTTTGTCCATATTTTGCAGCAGATGACTACTAGAAGTACGGTTGTGCTGCCTGAGGCGGTGTGATAGCTCGGTTTCGGTGAGTTGCCCTACTTCTTGATAATAGACCACATCTTTGACGATTTGCCGCTGTTGACTGCGGTACATTTTTTCAATTTGTTTATCAAAAAACCAAGTTGCATTTTTTTCGTTGAACTGTTGCAGCAGTCCGAAATTAAATATAAATTCCTGTTTTTCAAACCATTGCAAAGCTAAAAAACGTTGCAATAATAGTTTGCACCTGCTCATCACATCATTTAACATTGCTTCTGAAAATGCTTTTTTACCAAATAATTGCTCGAAAAGCTGTTGTGCTGTAATGTTGGTATAATGTGGGTGATTTTGTCGCAAAAAAGCCACCAATTGAATCACTTTTTCATGTCGGTTAAAATAGGGAGAGCGCGCATATTTATGAAATGCTTTTACCTCTGCTTTGTTTAACAAACAAAATAAGTCAATTAATTTTCGCGATTGAATACTTTTTTGAGTAGGCATAGCCGATATTTTTGGCGATTTTTTCTTTATGTGAATAACGCATTTTTAGTAATAAATATTTGATAAACAAAGGTAAATAAGTATTTATTTTTTTAAAAAAAAGAAAGAGAAAAAGTTTTTTGGCGATTTTAGAGCTATTTTCTATTTCATAGGTCGGTACAAAGCAATGATATTTGTGGAGAGATTAAAAACGAATGACAATAGATTGTTTAGAGTGTGTCAGAAAGAGAGGAATTTCGTATAATAATTATTTGCTTTGATCTTGCAAAGTGTCCTTTTCCCTACGTTTTTTTTAAAAGGGTACACAAATTAAAACAATAGTTTTTTTGAATGTTGAGTTGGTTTGTTTAAGGGGTAAATGTGTTTAAATACTACTGAAACCCTCGCCGAAAATAGGGTCTGAAACTCCACGATTGCCTTCGGCGACTTACTTTTTGCAGTCGCGAAAAAAGTAAGCAAAAACGCTTGTCAAAAATATCGTTCTTGCGCTTCAGGCCTGCGCTTTGCTACCGATTTTTGACCTGCCTGCGCTTCTTTTTCGTAAAGCAGATTCATGAACCTGCTCTACGAAAAAAAACGATGACTTTTGTGTACCCTTTTGAAACGTTTTTTCCTTTTTTTCTTGATAAAAAAAGAAAGAAAAAAATTTCAAGGTCGCTCTTTTACACCAACAAAAAAGGGATGTTTTGTTTTTGGGAAAAGTACATGTCTATTTAAAGAGTATTTTGCCATTCCCTAAATTCTTAACACACTTGATTGTTTTTTGATTGTTTACTACAAAAAAAAAATTAGCGTGAAAAAGATACTATTTATAGCGTTTTTATTATTGCAAGTATTTGAAATGGCAACCGCCAAAGTTAATGAATCTGACTCCCTAGAATTGGCGCGTTTTTACTGTGTAACAGAAGGAGAGAAGTGGATAGATAATTCTGGCTGGCTGCTTGCGCCTGTCTCTGAATGGTACGGTATTACCTTGAGTGAGGATGGGACAAGGGTAGCGGAAATTAATCTTCATAACAATAAGTTAACAGGTAATTTGATTGATTTGAATTTACCAAATTTAATCACCTTAGCGTTAGATAGCAATCGGTTAAGTTATAAACTACCTGATTTTAGTGGTTTACCGAATTTAAAATCATTGGTTTTAAGTGTACGTTGTTTAAATAGTACTAACTATATGTGTAATAATTCTAGCAAGATACCTGACTTTAGTGCTTTGCCAAATTTGGAAGTGTTGTATTTAAATTATAACTATGAAAAGACTAGAATACCTGATTTTAATGACCTTTCAAGTTTAAAAACATTGATTATAAGTAATGCAAATATATGGTATGATAGTATTCCTGACTTTAGTGGTCTGCCAAATTTAGAAACATTGCATTTAAAAAATAATGAATTAGGTGGTAGGATACCTGATTTTAGTAATTTACCAAATTTACAAAAATTAAGTTTAGAAGGAAGCCGATTAAGTAGTGAGCTCCCTGATTTTAGTAACTTGCCAAAGTTGCAAGAATTAAATTTAGGAGAAAATCAATTAAGTGGTGAAGTACCTGATTTTAGTAATTTATCTAACTTAAAGACATTAAATTTAGGAGAAAATCAATTAAGTGGTGAAGTACCTGATTTTAGTAATTTATCTAACTTAAAGACATTAAATTTAGGAGAAAATCAATTAAGTGGTGAAGTACCCAACTTTAGTAACTTGCCAAAGTTGCAAGAATTAAATTTAGGGGAAAATCAATTAAGTGGTGAAGTACCTGATTTTAGTGGCTTTCCAAATTTGGAAGCCTTATATCTCGGTTACAATCAATTAAGTGGCGAGATACCTGATTTTAGTCGTTTATCCACATTAAAGACGTTAAGTTTGGCAGGAAACGAATTAAGTGGCAAGATACCTGATTTTAGTCGTTTATCCACATTAAAGACATTAAGTTTGGCAGGAAACGAATTAAGTGGCGAGATACCTGATTTTAGTCGTTTATCCACATTAAAGACATTAAGTTTGGGAGGCAATGAATTAAGTGGTGAGATACCCGATTTTAGTCGTTTATCCACATTAAAGACATTAAATTTGGGAGGCAATGAATTAAGTGGTGAGATACCCGATTTTAGTGGCTTTCCAAATTTGGAAGCCTTGTATCTAAGGTCTAATCAATTAAGTGGTGAGTTACCTAAGTTTCATTATTTAGGTAGCTTAAAAGTTGCCAATTTCGACAACAATCAATTAAGTGGTAAAATTCCTAACTTTATTGGTTTGCACAGTTTATCAGAATTATTTTTACGTGAAAATAATTTAAGTGGTGTTATTCCAGATTTTAGTAATTTAGAAAAGTTAGAAAATTTATATTTAAATAATAATGAGTTAAGTGGTGTCATTCCAGATTTTAGTAACTTGCCTAAACTTGAAGAGCTGCATTTACATAATAATCAACTAAGTAGACCAATTCCAGATTTTAGCCATTTACCTCAATTAGAATGGTTAAAATTAGGTGAAAATAAATTTGGTGGAGAGGTTCCTACATTCAATCATTTGCCTAATTTGAGAATACTATCTTTGTGGGCATGTGATTTTTCTGGTGAAATTCCAGATTTAGGGAATTTACCAAAAGTACACAGGTTGATTTTAAGTGATAATCAATTGACAGGTGAATGTCCTAGTTTTAGTCAGTTAAGTAATTTGAATAGATTATATTTGAATGATAATCAACTAAGTGGTATCTCCCCTGAACTTATTCAAAGAGAAGTGTTATATTACACTAATATAGGCGAAAATAATTTTAATTTTTCTAGTATAGAGTATTATGTGAGTAATGCTTTTAATATATATCATGGATGTAACTTTGCTTTTTCTTTTAGACGTTGTTTTTCCTATTCCTCGCAAGCCTGTGTTCCCATTTCTCATAATAGTAACAATAATGTGCTATCTGTATCGGCAGGCGGCACATTAAGCAATAATACTTACACTTGGTTTAAGGATGGCGAGCAAATTGCCCAAATAACGGGCGATAGCACTATATATGTTTTAGAAACAGGCACTTATAGTTGTGAAATTACCAATGCTGTTGCGTTTGATTTGACTTTATGTACCAATGATATTGTGGTGGATAAAATAGGGCGCACTCCTTTTAATGAATCCGATTCCCTAGAGTTGGTACGCTTTTATCGTGCAATGGGTGGAGACGAGTGGATAGATAATAGTGGCTGGCTTGTGGAGCCTGTAAGAAATTGGTATGGCATTAGACTAGGGGAAGACGGGACTAGGGGAGCAGAAATTCATTTATCTAAAAATAACTTAGTGGGCGAGCTCATTGAGCTAAATTTACCAAAATTACTCATCTTAGAATTAGATAGCAATGATTTAAGTGGTAACATAACGAGTTTTAGTAATTTACCTGATTTACAATGGCTCAATTTAAGTTCAAGCCAATTAACTGGGGCGATACCTACTTTTGACCATTCCCCTAATTTGAAAGGGATAGATTTAAGTAACAATGAGTTAAGTGGTAAAATTGCTTTTAAGCTGCCTAAATTGCAAATTTTATCTTTAGAAAATAATGAGTTAGCAGGGGCAATACCTGATTTTAGTCATTCTCCTAATTTAGAGCAACTAGATTTGCGTAACAATGAATTAATTGGTGAAATTGCTGATTTTAATTTGCCTAAGTTACAAATGTTACTTTTAGCAAATAATGAGTTAAATGGCTCAATCCCTGATTTCAGTAATACGCCTAATTTAGATAGCTTAGATTTGAGTTTCAATAAATTGAGTGGAGGAATCCCTGACTTTAATTTTTTTAAATTACGAATATTGTCTCTAGGAAATAATGATTTAAGTGGTTCAATCCCTGATTTTAATCACCTATCTAATTTAAAAAAGCTAGATTTAAACAATAATGAATTAAGTGGAGTAATTCCTAATTTTAGCCATCTACCTCTTTTAAGAAATATAGATTTAAGTAATAATGAATTAAGTGGAGCAATTCCTAATTTTAGTTATTTGTCTAGTTTAGATTCCCTAAATTTCAGTGATAATAAGTTGACTGGAGCAATTCCCAATTTTGATAATTTACCCAATTTACATTTGTTATATTTATGTAACAATAAGTTGACTGGAGCAATTCCTACTTTTAATAAACTACCTAGAGGCAGGCAAGTGCATTTAGAGGGAAACCAATTAACAGGCTTTACTTCTACTGATTTAGTTGATTTTTATGGTTTATGTATACAGGAAAATAAATTTACTTTTAATGGAATCGCGAAGGCTATCGCTAATTCGTCTGCTCCGCATTGTATATTTTCCTATATTCCCCAAACCTGTCACCCCATTTTCCAGCACAACAACAGCTTATCTGTATCGGCAGGCGGCACCTTAGGTAATAATACCTACACTTGGTTTAAGGATGGCGAACAAATTGCCGAAATAGTAGGCGATAGCATTTTAAATATTGTAGAAACAGGTACTTATACTTGTGAAATTAGCAATAAAATTGTTAAAGAATTAACCCTATGTACCGATGATTATGAGGTGGCTAAAATAGGGCGTGCTGCTGTGAATGAATCCGATTCCCTAGAATTGGTGCGTTTTTATCAGGCAACAGGCGGGGAGGAGTGGATAGATAATACAGGCTGGCTGGTAACTCCTGTTTCGGAGTGGTATGGCATTACCTTGAGTGAGGATGAGACAAGGGTAACAGAAATTAACTTACCAGAAAATAACTTAGTAGGCGAGTTGATTTATCTGATTAATTTAAATTTACCAGAGTTAAAATTTTTATGGCTAAATGAAAATGAACTGGCAGGTGCCATTCCCGATTTTAGGTTGCTTCCTAATTTATTGACTTTAGCCCTACATTGGAATCAATTAAATGATAGTATTCCTAACTTTAGTAGTTTAGAAAATTTAGAAAATCTGTATTTATCGGATAATCAATTGAGTGGTACCATTCCTGATTTTTCTAATCTTCCCAATCTAAAAGACCTGCAACTATGTTTTAATAGCGTAACAGGAACTGTTCCTAATTTCACTCAATTACCCAATTTAACAATTTTAGGTTTATTTGCGAATCAATTAAGTGGGGAAATTCCAAATTTTGAATACTGTCCTCAATTGACCATATTATATCTATTTTCAAATCAATTAACTGGAACCATTCCTGATTTTAATCATTTAGAAAATTTGAAAATATTAGATGTAAAAAGAAATCAATTAAGTGGTACCATTCCCGATTTTAGTCAATTGGATAGTTTGAGTATATTAAGATTACAACATAATCTGTTCACCTTTGACCATTTAGAAGGATGGGTAGAGACCTTGAATTTAACTTGCGAAAATTCATCCAATGAACCCTGTTTTGCCTATGCTCCCCAAGCTTGCCTTCCTATTTCCCATCAAAATAATACCTTATCTGTAGCCGCAGGCGGCACTTTAGGCAATAATACCTATACTTGGTTTAAAGATGGCGAACAAATCGCTCAAATAGTAGGCGATAGCACCTTAAATATTGTAGAAACAGGGACTTATAGTTGTGAAATTTCCAATAATAGGGTGATGGAGTTAACTTTATGTACTGATGATTTTGAAGTTGTTGATATGCTTTGTGAGGAGGCACTAGACTGTGTTTGGCCAGGAGATACGGATAAAGACGGCATGGTTAACCATCGAGATTTGTTTAATATTGGTCGCGCTTATGGGCAAATGGGAGCTCCTAGAATAGACCAGACAATGACTTGGGATGCGAAATTTTGCGCGCCTTGGGAGGAGCTATTTGGAAATGGCATCAATTATAAACACGCCGACTGCAATGGTCTGGGTTGGGTTAATGAATCTGATATTGATGCGATTTACTTAAATTATGGTGAAACACGGGAAAAAAGTACCCATGCCTCAGAAGGCGGTGCGCCCTTATTTGCCGTACTCGAAGAGACCATTGTAGACAGTACCGAACATGTGTTTAGCATCCAGTTAGGAAATGAGGAAAAGCCTGCCGAAAATATTTACTGTATTGCTTTTACGCTTCGATTTCGGGTGGCCAGTGCGGATGTACAAGTTAATGACCCAATGGTATTATTTGACCAATCTTGGCTAGAGAAAGAAGAGGGCAATATCATTACCATAGATACTTGTTTCAATAAAACGGCTATGGGCGGCGAATGGATTTGGGACATAGCCATAGCGCGAACCAGCAAAACTAATGTAACAGGATATGGAGAAGTTTGTAGAGTTGGCTGTATTATGGATGTGGTCAGTATAGACGGAAAAACTGTAGCCAAAAAAGTGCCCTTAACCTTAGAAATAGAAAATATCAGTGTAGAGGAATACGATGCAACCGTAGTACCTACCCCAACGCCCCCTGCCCAAACAGTTAATATAATATTAAAAGACCCCACAACAACTGCTACTAGAGACCATTCGACAACTCCAGAAATAGGCTTATTCCCCAACCCCATTCAAGCGCAGCAAACTTTGACCATTACCTATGATAATATAGGCAATCATCCTATTCAGCTGCAATTATATGATACCTCTGGCAAGCTATTATTGGAAAAACAAAGTAATGCCCAGCTTCAACACCAATTGGATTTGCCTGACTTAGCTAGAGGTGCTTATTTTTTGCAAATTGTAACACAGCAAGGGAGTAGGGGAGTAGCGCAGTTGGTGATTATGTAAATATTTTAAGTTGCCCATTCAATTGATTGTTGTAGAATTACTAATCTAACTAAGAAACTTTAAGTATAGACTGAAAAGGTAGATGCGGTTTTATCTTCGGATAAGATCGCATTTTTTTTTAAAAGGGTACACAAATTAAAGAAACTTGAAGTTTGGAAGGTTACAAAGTTACAAGGTTTTAAAGGTTTTGTTTTTTTTAATAAACATTAAATACAATGCTTTTTAATTTGTTAATCAATAACTATACAAAATTTAAAGAAATCATTATTGCTTTTTTTAATGAAATAAAAGGCGAAAAGTCAATTTAGCTCCAAACTCTAAAAGAAACAGTTTCTTTGAATGTTAAGTTGGTTTGTTTAGGGGGGAAATGTGGTTAAATAATTGGAATCTCTCGCCGAAAATAGGGTCTGAAACTCCACGATTGCCTTCGGCGACTTACTTTTTGCAATCGCGAAAAAAGTAAGCAAAAACGCTTGTCAAAAATATCGTTCTTGCGCTTCAGTCCTGCGCTTTGCTACCGATTTTTGACCTGCCTGCCCTTTGAGTGTGTCAGAAAAAGAGGGATTTCATATAATAACTATTGACCTTAACCTTAAAAAGTGCCCCTTTCCCTACGTTTGTTTCTTTTTTACTTGATAAAAAAAGAAACAAAAAAATCAAGACGGTGAAACTTTTTCGCTAAAAATTGCTAAGAATATCTAAAA
>JAHDHV010000275.1 GCA_020631155.1 Bacteroidota bacterium
TTATTGCCAATAAAATTGCTGCTATTTACAACAAAAAAAAAGAATTTTCATTAGCACTGCATTTCTATCAACAAGCCCTGCAAGCATTTATCCCCCCTTTTAAGGAAAATAATATTGTCAAAAATCCTAAACCTGAACAGTTAGTACCCATATTTGAATTGTTGGAAACACTAGAAAATAAAGCCATTACTTTATATGAGTGGTCTTTGCAAGAAAACGATATAAAAAGTATGGAAAATGCTTTAGTGTGTTTTCAGCTCTATTCTAAGCAAATAGACTTGCTAAGACGCGCTGAAAGTTTTAATAAAAAGCACTATACTTTGGCAGATATTGCTAAAGTAAATGAAAACAATACTTTAGAAATAGCTCTAAAAGTAGCTTATTTATTGTACAAAAAAAAGGAGAACGATAGAAAGTACTTAGAAATAGCTTTTGGATTTATGGAAAAAAAGAAGGCTATAGACTTGCTGCAAGGTATTGAAAAGACAGAACCTCAAATTGAAGATAAGGTGCCTATAAGGACTTTGGCAGCCGAAGGAACTTTAAAAAAGAAAGTCGTGGAAACAGAATGGCTCTGGTGGGATGCTATAGAAATGGGAAAAGATACAGCGACACATATAGAAGATAGTTTGTTGATATTGCGGCGAGAGGAAGATAAATTAATAGAGAAATTACAAAAAGAACATCCTGACTATTACCATTTAAAGGCTCATATAAAGGTGGCAGAAGTGAAGGATATACAAAGCCGTTTAGAGCAAGGTGAGGCACTGATAACTTACTTTTTAGGAACAACCGAGACCTATGTTTTTTTTATAACCCAAAAAGACATTAAAGTGTATCAATGGGCTAGAGATGATGGGCTGGAAGCGTTAATTGCAGACTTGCGAGAAAGTATGAGCGATGAGGAATTTATTCGGCAAGATAGAGAACAAGCATTTAAAAACTATACCAATAGTGCGTATGAAGTGTATCAAAAATTATTAGCGAAAATTCTTAATAAACAAAAACTTAAACATTTGACTATCATTCCCGATGGTTGTTTGTTTCATTTGCCTTTTGAAACATTACTCACAACAAAAGAACATATTGACAGCACTGACTACCGCCGTTTAGTAAAGGATTATTTGCTCTACCAATACCCGATTAGTTATTCTTATTCTGCAACTTTGTGGTTATATGAAAATAAAGGACAAACGAAGCCCAAAAATGTATCTTCTTATGTGGGTTTATTGCCTTTTTATGAGGAAAAATCACTGTTTGAAAACCGTAATCAAGCTAATTCAAATGATTTAAAGAGAAATTTTGAACAGTTAGAAAATGGAAGAATGGAAGTGGAGGCAATGCATCAATTTTTAGGTGGAAGTAAGAAAGCAAGCAGTATTGCTACAAAAGAAGATTTTGGGGAGGTAGCGAAAAGCCATCAAATTTTGCATCTTGTTACACAAGGAATTTTAGAGGAACAAGCAGAGGTCTCTAAGTTACTGTTTACCCCCAGCGATTCGACACTTGAGGGGAATGGCTATTTACACGCCTATGAGCTACCGGGTATACCTATAAATGCAGAGTTAACAGTGTTGAGTATCACTAATTTAGATAGTAAAAAGCTTTTGCAAAAAAGAGGATTAATAAGTTTTATTAAAGGTTTTGTTTATGCTGGATGCCCAAGTGTGATGATGAATCTTTGGAATACTGAACAAACAACCAAACTACAAATAATGACTTATTTTTTTGAAGCTTTACAAAACAAAAAATCCAAAGATGTTGCACTACAGACTGCCAAAATACGCTTTCTCAAAGAAAATGCAGATAGAGTTACCGCAAATCCTTTTTACTGGGGCAATTTCGTGCAGTATGGCAACCCTAAACCTGTTGTGGTAAAATCAGGCTTTAATATTTCCAAATACCTCTCTTGGATAGGAGGGAGCATCGCATTTCTAGGGATTATCTGGAGTGTTTGGTACAGGCAAGTTGTGGTTAATAGAAGGTGATTTTTAATTGTTGAGTTGTTGAATAGTATAGCAATCCATACTTTTTTGCAAAAAAAAATCGCATCCTGCAATTTAAGTAGCTAGACAAAATTAAACGACATTTGGACTTACTGTAAACGCTTAATATTGAGTTAATTATCTCAAGTCTTATGTCTAAGTAATTATACTACAAAATACGATTTTTTATAATTAGATTAATGCTACCTTAACCGAATAAGGTCTATTTGTGATAAGTGCAGATTTTTCATCTATTCTGCTAAACGGCTTTTCTTTTTCTGAATATTTTTTCTTTCCTGTTGCAGTACCTGCTCTAACTCCTTCAAACGATCTTCTGCTTTTTTCAGCTTGGCTTCCTTTTTACTTACCTGCTCATCAGACAATTTGCCGCTAGTTTTCTCTTGTTCAAACTTAGTTCTTGCCTTAGTAATTTTGGCGCGTGCTGCGGTCAATCTTCTTTGGCTATTTCTGGCTGCATTTTCTGCTCGCTTTGCTTTAGACTTGGCTTTCATACGAGCATTAGCCGCTGTTTTTAAGCCTTTATTACGCATTTTAGCAGGTTTATCCATTCGTTTTGCTTTAGCATTACTATTGCCAACATTTTCGCGCTCTTTTTTTAGTTGGGTATTTTTTAACCTTTTGCTTTCAAATTTATCTGAGCGTTCCGAGCGAATACGTTTGTCCTTGTTATTAGTTGGTCGTTTATCTACATTCTTTTCCCTAGTAGGTTTAGCGTTTTTTTGCAGCTTACTTCGCTCCGCTTTTCGAAGTTTATTACTTTGTACTGCTTTCAAATCTTTTGTTGGCTTTTTGCGTTCCGCTTTTTGAATATTTTGAGTAGCTCCTTTGTTTGGTTTTCTAGCCTTGCCCTTGCCATTAGTATTTTGTTCTTTTACTTTATTGGCTTTGCCCTTGCCATCAGTATTTTGTTCCTTTACTTTATTGGCTTTGCCCTGACCTTTAACTTTTGCAGCTTTGCCTTTTGCTTTTACCTGCCCCTTTTCTCTGTCTATTTTTTGCTTAGAAGTTTTACCTTTGCCGTTCTCTTTTCCTTGACCCTTCCCTTTTCCTTGCGCTTGTACATCGCCTAAGCTTAAAAATACCAATAGGATAAGGCTCAATAAGCCTATGAAAAATTGTTTATTGTGCATGTTTATTATTTTTTACTAGTTAAGTAATAAGTGAGATACTAGATAGGAGGCATGAGATATTAGACATGAGATGGGAGATAGGTTTTAATTTGAAAAAGATTTTGTATATATCTAGTTCGTTTTTTGGTTTGTAAGTACCTAGACAAAATTAATGCTACAATAGTAAAAGACTAAACTACTCATTTCTAATACTTTAGCACAAAATTGTGCACAATTAAATAGTGCTTGGCACTTAGTCACTAACAGACTTACTCAAAATCTTTTAATAGGTCATTAATTTCATCCTCTACCTCTTGGGTTTTTTTGTTTAATTTTTCAGCAGCCTCATCTAGTTCATTACCGAGTTTGTCTATCTCAGCTTCTGCCTTAGTATCTGCTGTAGTTGTTGTTTGTGTAGTAGAGCTACTGGAATTGTCCGACTTAGAACTGCTGTCGGAGACACAAGCTATCATTCCTAAACTAAGCCCTAGTAGTAATGCAAAAATGATTTTTTTCATAAGAATATAAATAAGTTTTAAAATACAAAAAGTTCATACCATTAAGTATAACAGCATGAACCTCAAAGTTATAACAGATTTGGTATTCTAACTAAAATTTGAGTAAAAAATACTTACAAATTATTATTATTGTTTGTTTTAGTCGTCATCATTATCATCTGACCATTTTTTTTTCCAACCTTTGCCCTTGCCTCTACCTCTGCCTTCCTTCCATTTTCCTTTGCCTTTACCCCTGCCTTTGTTCCATTTACTGTCACCATCATCATAGTTTATGCCCAAATCTTCTTCATTAATGTATCTACCACAATCTGCAAATAAAACATCTGCTTCGGCTTCCAAATCAGCTTTCAATTCTTCCTTAGCAGCCTCATACTCTGCATAATCCGCCTCTTTTTCCGCTTCATACTCTTCTCTTAATGCCTGTCGCTCTTCTTCATAATTTTCTCTAATTGCTGACCGTTCCTCACTATCTTCTGCATTTTTACGCTCTCTTTGATAATCATCTCTTAATTGCTCTTTTTGCTTGTAGTATCTTTCGCGTGTTTTTTCTTTTTTCTTTTTGAAATCTTCTTTTATTTGCTTGACTACAAACTTAAAATCCTCTTTCAGTTGTTTAGCGCGTTTT
Organism: Bacteroidota bacterium; assembly: GCA_020631155.1. Classification (GTDB taxonomy): domain Bacteria; phylum Bacteroidota; class Bacteroidia; order Chitinophagales; family UBA2359; genus JAHDHV01. Next base: position 4,259 of record JAHDHV010000275.1, read on the forward strand.
TTACAATCATCTTTATCCATAAAAGTACAATTTTCATTATTTCACACTGATTCTTTCTATAATGTGGAAATAATAGATGTTAATAGAAATGTAATAGTGTTATGTATGTTAATGAGTTTTTTTAAAAAAAACGTGGTGGAATTGAATAAGGTTTTGGAATTATTATTTCCTCATTCCTTACTATTAAGTACTACACAATAATTAAACAGGACTCTTTGTTTGATTAAAATAATGAAAGTCAATACTTTAGAACAAAGTTGTGCACAATTAATTAGTGCTTGATACTTAATTACAACAGTAGCGATGAGTTGAAAATGCGAAAAGTCCATGCCGTTAAGTATAACAGCATGAACTTCAAAGTTATAACAGATTTGGTATTCTAGCTAAAATTTGAGTGAAAAATACTTACAAATTATTGTTATTGTTTGTTTAGTCGTCATCGTCATCGTCATCGTCATCATCTGACCATCTTTTTTTGCCTTTTCCTTTCCCCTTCCCTCTGTTTCGGTATTTATCCTTCCCTTTTCCTCTGTTTCGGTACTTATCCTTACCCTTTCCTCTATTTCGATATTTATCTTTCTTGTCCTTCTTGTCCTTTTTGTATTTTCCTTTACCCTTGTCTTTCCCATCATCATCATCATCCAAGTCCAAATCACCCTCACTAATATATCTACCACAATCTGCGAATAAAGCATCAGCTTCTTGTTCAAAATCAGCCTTCAATTCTTCCTTAGCAGCTTTATACTCTGCATAATTTGCTTCTTTTTCCGCTTCATATTCCTCCCGTAATGCCTCGCGTTCTTCCTCATAATTTTCTCGGATTACCGAGCGTTCTTCACCATCTTCAGCATTTTCACGATCTCTTTGATAGTCCTCTCTTAACTCCTCTTTTTGGCTGTAATATCTTTCGCGTACTTCCTCTTTTTGCTTTTTGAAATCCTCTCTAGTCTGTTTTGCTACAAACTTCAAATCTTCTTTCAGCTTTTCGGCGCGCTCTTTACATTCATCTTTACTAACAGAAGTATTATCTCCTACAGATTCTTTTTGTGCATAAGTATTGGAAATAGTCAATACAGTAAATAGGGTTAATAATAGAAAAATGCTTACTTTTTGCATTAATGATTTTTTTGAGTTAAAAAAAAGATTTTAAAAGGTGGTAAAATTAAATAAAGTTTTTCAGCTATCATTTGCTTACATTCACAAAATTAGCTCAATTAATAGGCTTCTTTTAGGAAAAAAAGCTTGTATTCTTACAGGTAGAAGCTCATTTTGCAATGAAAAAATATTTTGTAATGTATTGATTATTAGGCATTTATGGGTTTTGGGGGAAGGGGAAAGCTAACACAAACACAAATTTACTTAGGGAACTTTTGTTTGTTTTTGTACCGTTTCTAATACCAAATCATAGTATTTTTGCCCTTGCAGCTTGGCTTTTAGCCATAAAGTATAGTTAATGCTTTCATTGGCACCAGGCTCAAATGGCGGAGAATTGTCAATAAAAGCTTGCACTTTTTTGATAAATCGCTGTTGCTGAAAGGCTTTATGTAGGTTGGACATGCTAAACAGAATGCTTAAAAATTGCTTTTCGCGCTGATAATTAGCAGATTTCAACTCCTTGCGAAAGGTCTTTTTTATCGTTTCAATACGGCTCAATACATAATTAAAATCTTCATTGTCGGCACGCAACATACATTCTACAATATTAACACTTAATTTAAGATTATTATTTAACTTTTTGTAAATATCTGTTGCCACAATTTGAGCAATATAAGCCAGAGCTTGTTTTAAATTATTTTGACAATAATAGGTAGTTGTTAAATTAGAATATATAAACCATTGATTTAACTGTATGTTGCGAAAGCTAGGCTTTTTCTGTAACTCTTTCAACAGCTCAATAATTTCATTTGTTTTTCCTAAATAAGAGTAGCTAAAAATGATGCTTTGATAATAAGTCCACAAGTATTTTTGGTAATAAAGCTTGTTGAATTTGAGCAGTTCCTCGCGTAATTGTTCAATGTATTTTAGCGATTGCTCAAAATGGTAATTTTTGATTAATGAATTGATGAGCCATACCAATAAAACAATCTTTTTGTCATGGGTGAGCTGAGTAAACAAGCCCTCTTGTTCAAAAATTTGTAGGGTTTCTATCAAATAACTTTCTAAAGCAATAAAATCTTTTTGTTGTAACAGCGCATTTTTAATGCAATCGTGAATTTGAAATCGAATTTGCGGCGAATTTTGGTAAGTTTCCAAGAATTGATATTGCTCAATGGTTTGCTTTAAGGTATCAATAGCCGCTTTATTTTTACCCGAAAAATTAGACGTAACTAATTGGTGAGTGATAACTGCTAAAATGGTGTTTAGTTGGGTAAATTCATCCTGTTCAGCTCTATTTTTAGCTCGTTTTGCAATATAGGTTTGCGGAGCAATGCTAGGCAGCTTAGTGCTTAAATCAATTATTTGATTATATATGATGTGTAATAAATCTGTATCTTCAACTTTTAGAGCTAATTTTTCAGCGCGCAGCAAATAATTTAAAGCTTGGTTGTACTCAGATTTATAAGTAAAAATGCGAGCTAGAGTAATGTCATTGTTAATTTTAAAGCGTTCATCTTTAGTTCTGTTAAACAAGAGTAAACTAAACTCAATTTCTTCAGTCAAACGATTTTTCAACCGATAGTATGCATTTTTATTACCATTCATCAATTGCTGAATAATAACAGTGCTGTACTCATCAAGCTGCTCTTTTTTTATACAATCAAATAATTGTAATAGTTTCTTGTCCCCTTTAGTTTGGATGCGAGAAGCATAAATTTTGAAATTTTTAATTTCCTCTTTGCTCAAACTATGGATAAGCCTTGTAAGTCCGTATTTTGACATATTGTAAAAGTAAACAATTAACTCTTTTATTCATAAGTAATGACTAAAAAATTAAGGTAAGTTTTAAATACTAAAAAGGCTATTGTTTTGAAAAAGTAACTTTTGTTTTCCTAAATCATTGAAAAACAAGTGTTTAGGGCAAGCAAAATAGTACTAATCAGCCTGATAGCTTATAAGTGTTTAGATATAAGATAATGAACGAATTATATAAAATCTTATGTTTAATGTCTTAGTAGCTAAACAGCTAAAAGTCTAAAGTATTAGAAGTAAATGAAACTTATCAAAATGAATTTACACATTACCAAAAATCTAAATCATGAAAAATACCATCATTTATATTTTTTCCATTAGCTTATTTTTATACTTAGGTAGTCAACAAATGCTTCTAGCTCAAAATGATAATATTTATATAGATATTGATATTGAGGAAACTATAGAAGCGTTTAAAAACAAACAGAAAAAAAAGACTAAAACCAAACCATCTAATAAACAAAAAGATGGGGAAAAAAAGAAACATAGCGGCTTAAAAGAACGCAAAAACAATAGAAAAAGAACGCGCAATAGAACAAATAGAGAAGTTGGCCGCGCGCCTAATGGCTATGATCTTGCCATTACTACGCTCAACTGTCCTACAACTGTAACAATGGGGGAGCGTATTACTATTTCTGGTTATCTCACCAATTACGGTAGCGAAGCCTATGATGATAGAGCCATTCGCTTAGGGTTTCAAGTGCAGGAAGCACCTATGTTTTTACCATTAAGTGATGTTACAAATAATTTTGATATACAAAGCGCAGATGCAGATTTCACAGACCTTCTATATCCATTGGTAAAGGTAGTCACACCCAGCCAGAATGTTTATTTTGAAGAAACCATCGAAATTGATCCTGCCTATTTTGCCAAAGGAAAAAACATTGTCATCATCTGGCCAACCAAAGTAGAAGTCAATGATGCAGATAATTCTAATAACTATATTGTGAAGGAAATCTATGTAGAGTAGACTTGACAGTAAATTATTTAGAGCTTGTCTTGATTTCAGCTTCAAAAATAAATCAAGACAAGCTCTAAAATTCCTACTTTTCAATTAAAAAGCTCAATTAGAAATAGGGTTAAATGGAAAAATGAAAGTTGAAAATGGAAAATTATTTTTTGGATACTCCTTTAAATTTATAACTAAAATATTATAATCACTAATCACTAATCACTAATCACTAATCACTAATCACTAATCACTAATC
>JAHDHV010000276.1 GCA_020631155.1 Bacteroidota bacterium
GATTAGTGATTAGTGATTAGTGATTAGTGATTAGTGATTAGTGATTAGTGATTAGAAGTTATTAAAAACTTTTTCACTTTACAACCTTTTTAGCCTTCCAAATTCCAAAACCTTTCTTAGCCCTGAAATAAAATAATTCAACAACTCAATAATTTTAAGTGACTGCTCCACTCAAAGATAAAAAAATACTACTGGGCATTTGCGGAAGTATTGCAGCCTATAAAGCTGCTTTACTTACCCGATTATTGATAAAAAAAGGAGCTCTTGTACAAGTTGTTATGACGGAAGCAGCCACACAATTTATCAGCCCTTTAACGCTGTCTACACTTTCCAAACGCCCCGTTCTCACTCGCTTTTTTACTGATGCAGAACAACTTTGGAACAATCATGTGGAACTTGGCTTATGGGCAGATGTATTTTTGATTGCACCTGCTTCGGGTAATACGTTGGCAAAAATGTCGAATGGACTTTGCGACAATCTCCTCACAGCCAGTTACTTATCGGCGCGCTGCCCTGTTTTTATTGCTCCTGCTATGGACTTAGATATGTGGCTACATCCTGCCACACAACGCAATATTGATTTCCTCACCCAAAAAGCAGGCAATCACCTCATCCCTGTAGAACATGGCGAGTTGGCCAGTGGTTTAGTTGGCAAAGGCCGCCTAGCTGAACCTGAACATATCGTTGCTCACCTTGAAGAGTACCTCACCCAACAATCAAAACCGCGACTTTTAGAAGGAAAAACCGTATTAATTACGGCTGGTCCTACGCATGAACCAATTGATCCTGTACGCTTTATTGGCAATCGCTCTACTGGAAAAATGGGCATTGCCCTTGCCGAAGTTGCCCATAAGGAAGGGGCTAAAGTCACGCTGGTTTTAGGACCAACTGCCCTAAGTCCGAATCATCCTGCTATTGAGGTCATACGGGTGCAAACCGCTGAGGAGATGTATCAGGCAACTGTAGGGGCTTTTACAAAACGTGTTATAGATGTGGCCATTTTGGCTGCTGCCGTCAGTGATTATACCCCTAAAACAAAAAGTACGGTTAAAATTAAAAAGAAAAGCAGTGATTTAACCCTTGAATTGCAGAAAACCAAAGATATTTTGAAACATTTGGGCAGTATTAAGCAATCGGAACAAATTTTGGTCGGTTTTGCATTGGAAACGAATAATGAACTCGAACACGCACAACAAAAGTTGATTCGCAAAAATTTAGATTTTATTGTCCTCAACTCTTTAAGAGATAAAGGAGCAGGTTTTATGCATAATACTAATAAAATCACTATTTTAGACAAATACAATAATATACAGCGTTTTGAGTTAAAGTCTAAACAAGCTGTTGCCCAAGATATTGTGCAAAAAATTGGGAGCTTTCTGGATATTTAGCTTTTTAGCTTTTTGAATTTTAGTAATCAAATGATTATCAGATAATTCAATAATTCATAAAGATATAATGCATTGTGTTTCTGTTAATTTTAGGTATATCTCAAATATAACTTAATTTCATGAAAAATATATTCTCTACTTTAAGTATCATTGGTTTATTGTTGTTAACTCTTTGTAATAGGGTCAATGCACAAGAGTTGAACGCGCAAGTAATTGTGCAAACCCCTAAGTTGAATACGGTTGATCCTAAGATTTTTCGTACCTTAGAGCAAGACCTCAAAGAGTTCATCAACAATCGCAAATGGACAGACGATGCCTTCGCATTGGAGGAGCGTATAGAGTGTAGTTTTTTAATCAATATCACTGATGAGCTATCGCCTACTCGTTTTAGAGCGCAAGCCATTATTCAGTCCAGCCGTCCTGTTTATAATTCCAATTACAACACCATTCTATTTAATCATCAAGATAAAACTTGGGACTTTGAATACTTGGAATACACGCCTTTAGAGTTTAACGAAAATGCTTATTTATCTGAGCTTACTTCCTTAGTAGCCTATTATGTGTACATTATTTTAGGCATGGATTACGATAGTTTTTCACCCAAAGGCGGTGAAGCTCACTTTTTGCAAGCCCAAACAATTGTAGAACAAGCACAAAACGCCCCTAGAGCCTATAGTAAAGGTTGGAATATATCTGATGGTACTCGAAATCGTTATTTTTTGGTAGAAAATTTATTAAGTACTAAGTTTAAAGATTTGCGCCAAGTCCACTACAATTACCATCGTAATGGTTTGGATCAAATGTACGACGAAGCGGGAAAAGGAAGAAAAGCAATTAGTAACTCCTTATCTATGTTAGACAATGTAAATAGACAAAATCCGAATACAATGGCTCCCGAAGTTTTTATGAATGGCAAATCCGAAGAATTGATCAAGCTATTTGCAGATAAAAAAGTGCCGAGTAGGGAGCGTGCTACTGCCTATGGTTTGCTCGTTAAAATAGACCCTAGTAATGTAAAACAATACGGTAAAATCAACAAAGTAGGCGTTCAAAGTGGTCCTTCTGCCAAAGGTGGGCCTGCCTTCCCAACTGGACGTAATTTTAATAAAGGGCGGAATTAGAGCGTGAATACCTGCACAAATTATTGAGTTTGTAAAATAACGGCAAATAATAACATATCAGTTGCAGAAACATTGTTTAATATTCACCAAATCGTGTAAAATGATACGCCCATATAAAACAACAGACGAAAAACGCTTGCTTGAAATTTTTACCCTCAATATACCTAAATACTTTGCTCCAAACGAGATAATAGACTATAAAAAATATTTACAACAATACAATAGTACCTATTTTACTATTGAACATCAAGATAATATAGTTGGCGGAATAGGGTATTATGTAAAAGAAAGTGATAAATCTGGACGAATAACATGGATATTTTTTGATCCAAATTATTCAGGTCAAGGGCTTGGAAAAAAAGCTGTAGAACATTGTTTACAAATACTTAAATCTAGTCCAAAGGTAGAAAAATTAGTTGTATCAACTTCTCAATTAGCTTACCAATTTTTCAAAAAATTTGATTATACCCTTGTCAAAACAGAAAAGGATTATTGGGGCAAAGGTCTGGATTTATATTTAATGGAGCGAGTTCTGAAAAAATAGATGTAATTTTTCTCAACAAAAAAAAACCAATGAAAGATGTAGTATCTTTTGTCAAATAGTAAGTAGAAAAAGCTAAACACTGAGTCAAACCCAAGAAAAAACCTTCTCAAAGTAAGTACCTAGACAAAATTAATGTTACAATAGTAAAAGATTAAACGGCTCATTTCTAATACTTTAGCACAAAATTGTGCACAATTAAATAGTGCTTGGCACTTAAACGATAACTAAACAGCTTTTTTTAAAACTAAAGACTTGTTTTTTTAGTACTCTTTGAGTTATAAAATACATTTGGTATTGTTTTTGGATTACGCATAAATAGATATGATAAGCCATGCTTCCACACATAGGCTATCAATACTATTTTTAATAACATATTCAACCATTTTCTTCTTTATAACTCATAGAAAATATGTACCTAATCAAACAAATAATCAGCTGTTGGCTCTTTTGGAGTTTGATCTACAGCCTCTCTCCCACCTCAACTTATGCCAATAATATCCTTGATACTGCACCTAATGTTATACCCTTTACTATACAGCCTGTATTTCATGCAGATAATGACGAACACCCTCTTCAAATTGCACTCATTGGAGTTGTGCGACAGGAATCTAATAAACGCCCTGTTTGGGGAGCAAATGTGAAATTACTGATTGGTGATACGGGTGAAAGTGTTGATTTTACCACTGATAAAGACGGTAGTTTTCACTTTCGCTTACAACCCAATACCAGTTATGAAATTCATGTGATGGCTGAGAACGGGCAGGTTAATCGCAGCAAAAAAATCACTACAGAGCATTTGGTCAAAAGTACCATTCTTCATGCTTTTATTGAAATTCCCTAACCTATAGGGTCGCTCAGTCGTTTTTTCTCAAAAAAGAGGTATGTTTCAAATACTGTATTTTTCAACCAAACAGTTTGTGCCTATTGTAATGGGGCGTAGATTCGTGATTAGTAGATCAGTGATTTGTTTTCGGACTTTTTTACTGATGGGTTTCTTGTTAAGTGAGTTCTGTAACGACAGCTTAGTTGCCACATTTACTTTTTTAAATTATTGACAAATAAATATCTATATATTAAAAAATCTTGATATAAATTACTAATTTCTAACAGCTAAAAATCCAAAAGTCTAAATAGCCAAATATCAATTTTAGAGGCAAAGTGTTAGGATGATAATGAAACATACCAAAAAAGAACATTTTATCACATTTTAATCGCTCAAATATTGGCTCATTTAGTAAAAATATGGTAATTTTGCTAAAAAAATTAGATGGAAAATTATCCCCCAATTTCTTTAGCTATTATAAAAAAGAAAGCTGAACAACGAAATAGAAGAGCCAAGAATAAGCAAAATAAAAATTCATTCAATTTACCATCAAGTAATGTCAAGCAAATTACCAATAATTTTGGTGAGACCTTAACTCGCGTTGATGGCAATATTCCTGTAGATTTGCCCATTCGTCAAGGAGAGCGATTTTTATTTATCAGCTATGATCAATCTAAATACTCTCATGGCATTCATAAATATCCCGCCAAATTCTTCCCCGAATTACCACGTTGGCTACTTCAACGTTATTCTAAAAAAGGTGATGTCATTTTAGAGCCTTTCGCGGGTAGCGCAACCACTAATATAGAAGCCTTATTACATGAACGTCATTCTGTAGGCGTGGATGTTGATCCTTTTGCTAGATTTTTAGCCAGAGTAAAAACAACTCCTTTAAATAAAAGCGAAATTAAGGACAGCACCAATGAATTGTTGAATAAAGTTCTTTCTTTCCAACCTTCTCTTGTTCGCCAAGAAGATTTACCAAATTTTCCTTATCGAGATAATTGGTTTGAGCAAGATATTTTATTAGAACTCGCTTATCTCAAGCAAAACATATTACAATTAGCTGTTAGTCAATCAATTAAAGATTTTTATTTGGTTTGTTTTTCTTCTATTATTCGCGCTGTTTCTAATGCAGATAATAATTGTACTCGAACTGTTATTAGAAAAAAACTCAATAAGGAAATTTATCCTTCTATGGCTTTGACTAAATTTGCTGAAAATCTACTCACTTTTCAAGCCAGAATGATCGAATTTTCGGAAGTTTGCCCTCCTGATATTACAGCCGAATTTCCAGAGAATAATGATGCTCGTTACATCAATTATCCTGACGCTCATTTTGATTTAGCCTTAACTTCGCCTCCATATGCCAATGCGGTTGATTATCCACGCACTCATCAATTAGAACTCTATTGGCTGGGATTTGTAGAGGGGTCTTTAGCACCACTTAAACGACAACATGTAGGAACGGAAAATGTGAAAGCTGCTGATTATAAAGAGTTACATTCCATTGATGTACCTATAGCAGATAAGGTGTTGACCAGCATTTTTGAAAAAGACCCTAGGCGTGCTTATATTGCTTATAAATATTTGGATGATATGCGCTTAAATATGCAAGAAGTTTATCGAACGCTAAAAAAAGGGGGCAAATATGTGATTGTAGTTGGAAATAATAGAATCCGAAATGAGCTTTTTGAAAGTTGGCGTTATTTAATGCCTTTAGCAGAAAAAATTGGCTATAAAATTCATACTTATTTTGGCTCAGAAATCATTAAACATTTTATTAAAGTGCCTAGAGAACAGCGAATCAATACCGATTGGGTGATTGTTTTGGAGAAATAAAATTTCGTGGATTAGTGATTGCTTGAATGAAAAAATGAAATATTTGGAACTGATATTTTGCATTAAATATGTTGTTTGTGTAACTTTGTTAAGTTAATTAACAATATTAAAAATACTATGGCAAAAAACTCAGAAAATATTGGTCGTCAAGCTTCTATAGATGGCTTTGCAAATGAACATATTGTTGTAGGAATATTGATGAAAAAGTATCAAAATGTTTCTTTGGTAGATTTACCATTGTCACCATATGATATTATCATTGCTAGAAAATTACCAGATGACACAGAAGATATTATTCGAGTTCAAGTAAAAACGGCAAGGACAAGTATCTCTTTTACTGGTGGAACGCGTGGTGGAGTAGATAGAACCTATAAATCTGGTATTAAAGAGTACACTCAATCTCCCAAAACTTCTGACTGTGTTGTAGGTTTTACACCAATAGGTGAGGATTCTTTTGAATTATATTTTGTTCCCACTGTACTCATTGCAGAATGGGGAACTAAAAGCAAATCCATCAAGAAAATAGCTTCATTAAAAAACAACTATGACTTTTTAGAAAAGTGCAAAAATCACCCTTACATTCTAACAAAAGCTAGAGAATTAGGGATTATTTAAAACAAAATCTCTGTTCACCCCATGCTAAAAATCGCCATCACTGGCCCCGAATCTACAGGCAAAAGTACACTTACCAAACGACTAGCCCAACACTTCCAAACGGTTTATGTGCCTGAATACGCTCGCAGCTATATTGAACAACTCAACCACCCTTATACTTATTCCGACATTCTTACCATTGCTCAACAACAAGTGGCGAATCAACAATTATATGCCCAAAAAGCTAATCAATTATTACTTTGTGATACAGAATTATTGGTAACTAAAATTTGGTGTAATTATGTTTATGGGAAATGTCATGCATGGATTTTGGAGCAGTTAGAGCAACAGCAATTTGATTTGTATTTATTGTTAAATGTAGATGTTGCTTGGGTTGCCGATCCACAACGGGAGCATCCCAAAGCGCAACAACGGCAGGAATTATTTGACATTTATCAACAAGAATTGCAAGCCCTAAACGCCAATTTTGCAGTGATTAGTGGTAATTATGAAGAGCGATTTTCAAAGGCTGTAAAATTTATCGAAGCCCTGTTTTAATTTTCCATTCCTTTAGTCCATACATAGCTTCTGCTCGGGGCAAATGTCCTGCTTCTAACACATCATCGGGCAATTGCAAAATGGACTCGTAAAATTGGATGCCTGCGTCTGCAATTGCTTGTTTTTCAACTGCTTGTTCTAGTAATTCAAACAAAATATCCTCTGCCTTTGCCAGCAATCGCTGTCGCTCACAATAATCAAACATTTTTACCTGCGTTATAAATGCAGGTGCATAGCCTTCTAAGCCATGCATTAAATCCTCAATTTTGTAGAATAAAGCCAAAGAAACAGTTCCCTGTGGCATACTAACAAGGTGCAGCAAAATAAACAGTGCCTTACTGCGAATCGCATAGCCTTTGTCGGCATCTCCTATCAATATTTCCAAATCTGCTTTTTCACTCAATAAATAGGCAATTGCGCGCCATTGTTCCATATTTAAAGAGTTGTCACTCAAGAGTTTATTATGCAATTCTTCTTCTGATAGTTCAGCAAAAAAGGCTGGTTCTATATCAAAATATTTAGCCAATGCATCATTAGTCATTTCCAGTGCCTCTTCATATTGTCCACCTTTTTTTAAGCCCATAATATGCGCCAATAGCTGGAAAATCTGCTCTATCATTTTTAGTATAAAGTCTTTTTGAAACATAGATACATTTTGGATTTTTGGATTTTTGGATTTTTGGATTTTTGGATTTTTGGATTTTTGGATTTTTAGCCGCTAAAAAAAAACATGCTGATCACCAATTTCTAACTTCTATTTTCTAATAGCTCCCTTCAAACCAATGTATAATAATCTTCTTTTTGGTCATCATGAAGGTGTAGGATGCCCTCGCGCACCAAATCAGTGAGCATACGACGAGCGCGGCGTTTGGAAATGTTCATCAATTGGGCGAACCGTAAGACGGTAATGCTTTCTCTTTTTTCCAGAAATGCCACTAAACCCTGCTCTTTGGAGTTCAGTTTTCGTCTAGTTACAGTAGGTTCATCGGCATTGAGTAGCGTTTTTTCCACCAATTTGCTTGCTTTGCGCGTGCTATTTCCTGCCCGTATAAAAGTCTGCCATTCCCCATTTTTTTGTTGTACCCTATGCGGTTTCTGCTGACTTTCGGCGATAGTTGCCACCAAAACAATTAAATAATCCTCCTCAAAGGTCTCAAAAGCAAGCTCAACGGGTGGATCACAGTAAACACTTGCCGCTTCCCGTAATTTGCGTTGCGCCTTTTCTACGTGTACAACTCCCACAATTTCTCCGTCATCCATCACGCCAATGAGCAGGCGGCCGCCTTTGGTATTGGCAAAAGCGCAGATTGTTCGCGCAATTTTATTCAATTGCGTTACCTGCATTTTAAATTCCAAAGTACTATGTTCTCGCTCCGAAATCCAATCTCTGATAATGTGATGTCCTTGTTTCATGTTTTTTAGGTGTACTGCAAAAATAATATAGAGTTTCTGAAGACTCCGAAGATTTTTGTCTTGTTTTTTTGTAGGCTAAAATGTGATTA
>JAHDHV010000277.1 GCA_020631155.1 Bacteroidota bacterium
ATACCGAGTTACTTGATTTAAATGTACATTTTTTTTCCCTTTTTTCCTAGTCCATCGAAGGTACGATTTTTTGTTTCTTTTTTATCAAGCAAAAAGAAAAAAAACTAGATAATTCCGACACTTCTTAAATTAAGGCGAATAACTATTATTATACAATTTCCCTCTTTTCTTGACACACTCTTTTAATTTAAATACAAATCTATTTAAACACTTGATAATCAACTAATTTCCAAAAATAAATATTCACAACTACAAAATCCACAACTCACAACCAAAAAACTCATAACCCAAAACCACCCTACCCCCGATATTCGCCAAAAACCTTTCGCAATACATCCGAAATTTCGCCCAAAGTTGCGCCCTTATCTACCGCCTCGATCACTGCGGGCATCAAATTAATGTCAGCTTTCGCTCGTCTTTCGACTTCTAATAACAATGTATTGACCACCTGCGAATCGCGCCGAGCTTTCAAGGCTTTTAATTTATCTATTTGTATATTTCTAATCGTATCATCTACTCGAAAAATAGGTACTTTCCCTGTTTCTTCCTCCGCAACAAACTGATTTACGCCAACAATAATTTCCTCTTTCTGCTCCACCGCCTTCTGATAAGCATAAGCCGAGCGCGCAATTTCTTCCTGCATAAATCCCTGCTCAATGGCACTAACCGCACCTCCCATCGCTTCAATTTTTTCGATATACTTCCATGCTGCTGCCTCCACCTCATTGGTCAATTGCTCCATAAAATACGAACCAGCAAAGGGGTCTACCGTATCCGTTACACCGCTTTCGTAAGCGATAATTTGTTGGGTGCGAAGAGCAGTCCGCGCCGCCTCCTCGGTTGGTAGCGATAAAGCTTCATCGTAGCCATTTGTATGTAATGATTGTGTACCTCCTAAAACGGCGGACAATGCTTGTAAGGTTACTCGGCTGATGTTGTTTTGTGGCTGTTGTGCGGTGAGGGTTGAGCCGCCTGTTTGCGTGTGAAAACGCAATTTTTGCGCTCTTGCTTCGGTTGCTCCTAAACTTTTAGTGATTTTTGCCCACATGCGGCGCGCTGCTCTAAATTTGGCAATTTCTTCAAAAAAGCAATTATGAGCATTGAAAAAGAAAGATAAACGCTTTGCAAAAACATTAATATCTAAACCAACCGCTAGGGCTGCTTGCAAATATGCCTTTCCATTGGCGAGGGTAAAAGCCAATTCCTGTACCGCCGTTGAGCCTGCTTCGCGGATGTGATAGCCCGAAATAGAAATCGTATTCCAACGGGGTAACTCCTGACTGCAATAGGCAAAAATATCGGTGATAATTCGCATAGACGGTTTAGGTGGATAAATATATGTTCCCCTTGCTGCATACTCTTTTAAAATATCGTTTTGCACCGTCCCCGACAATTGACGCAAATCAGCCCCCTGCCGCTTGGCGACTGCCACATATAAAGCCAGCAAAATAAAAGCGGTCGAATTGATGGTCATAGAGGTGCTAATCTTCTGTAATTCAATGCCTTTGAACAATCGCTCCATATCCTCTATCGAATCAATGGCAACGCCGACTTTGCCGACTTCGCCCTCTGCAAAATCGTGGTCGGAATCGTAGCCGATTTGCGTAGGCAGGTCGAAGGCAACCGATAAGCCCGATGTTCCCTGTTGCAGCAGATAGTGGTATCTTTCGTTGGAGGCTTCGGCGGTGGAAAAACCCGCATACTGCCGCATTGTCCATAGGCGACTGCGATACATTCGGCTGTGCGCGCCTCTGGTAAATGGGTATTCCCCGGGCTGCTCCTTGTTTATTTCGCTCGGCTCATAGCTGGGTTTTATTTCAATGCCTGAACTGGTGGTAAATTGTTCTTTTCGCTCTCGGATATTTTTTTTTGGACTGCTCATATTTTTTTTGATATTACAAATTGCTGAACTGCTAAGAACGCTATAAAATGGAACATTTCCAAATTGGTGTAACGAATTGAAAATGGAAAGTTGAAAGTGGAAAATGATGTGGATTCGTGGATTCGTGGATTCGTGGATTCGTGGATTCGTGGATTCGTGTGGGGAGACAGTTCGTGAACTGTCTCTACATTATCTATTGCAACAGTTCAAAAGCAATTAGCCATTTTTTTCGCATTTTTTATGCTAAATTAGCTTCCTATTTTACTTAAAACCTTGTACAGACGTAAAATTTTACGTCTCTACCTTAACCTTCCAACCTCACAAAACAATTTGTAAACTATGATCAACCGCCAATTTATTAGCCATGTGGCTTTTTTGATTTTTGTGAATCTGATTGTCAAGCCATTTTGGATTTTTGGGATTGATCGGAGTGTGCAAAATGCCGTTGGTGCCGAGCAGTATGGTACTTACTTCGCGCTGTTTAATTTTACTATGCTCTTTCACATCTTGCTGGATTTTGGCATCAATAATTTTAACAATCGCGCTATTGCTCAGGATAAGCAGTTGTTAGCCAGTTATTTACCCAATATTTTACTGATTAAAAGTGCTTTGGCTGCCCTCTATCTATGCATTTGTTGGCTAGGGGCGCAATGGTTGGAACTAGATACTTTTCAATTCAAATTACTTCTTTTTCTTTGCATTAATCAAATTTTGCTGTATTTTATCCTGTATTTTCGCTCCAATTTACAGGCTTTACACCTCTTTCGCCGCGATAGTCTGCTCTCGATCCTTGACCGCTTGCTAATGATTGTCCTTTGTGGGGCATTGCTCTGGAGTAGCTTCGCCCCTCTCCCCTTTCGGATTGATTATTTTGTATATGCTCAAACAATCGCCTATTTTTTCACTGCTTTCGTTAGCTTTTTGTTGGTCTTGCAACAATTACCTAGCTTTCATTTTCAGTGGAATACCAATTTATTATTCACTATTTTAAAACAAACCTACCCTTTTGCCTTGCTCGGTTTATTGATGAGTATTTACAATCGCATTGATGCGGTGATGTTGGAATATTTGTTGCCTGAAAAGCTGGGCGCAGTAGAAGCTGGTATTTATGCGGCGGCTTATCGCTTGCTGGATGCGGTTAATATGATAGCGGTGCTTTTTGCAACGATTTTGCTGCCTATGTTTGCCAAATTATTAAAGGAAAAAAAATTCATAGAGATTGAAAAGCTGAGTAGTTTAGGGGCGAAATTGCTGTATGTAGGTGCTACAACAGGCGCGCTTTGCTGTTATGTATTCCAGCAGCCTATTATGGAACTCTTGTATGTGGAAGCAACGCCTTATTATGCCACTATTTTTGGCTATTTGATGTTGTCTTTTATCGCTATTTCATCGGTTTATGTATATGGAACTTTGTTAACTGCCAATGGAAGCTTGTGGCAATTGAATGGAATCGCTGTAGGGGGGGTTTTATTCAATATTATTTTAAATTACTTTTTTATCCAACAGTATCATGCACTTGGCGCGACCCTTGCAACCCTTTGTACCCAAACGATAGTTGCCCTTATTCATATTGTTGTAGCGGTAAAGGTTATTCAACTAAAGGTAAATGGGTATACCATCGCGAAACTCCTGCTGTATTTTGGAATCGTTGGTTTGATTGCTTTTTTAGGGGAGCAAATGCCGTTTCATTGGGTGGTTAATTTTCTGGGAAGTATGGGAGTCAACTTGGTAATGGCTTTTGTTTTGAGGCTGGTGGATGTTAGGCAGATGTTGGAGATTAGAAGTTAGAGGATAGTAGTTAGATGTTGGAGGTTAGTAGTTAGATGTTGGAAATTTAGACTTTTAGATTTTTGGACTTTTAGATTTTTGGCTATTTGGATATTATTTTTTCAATATTCAAATATTTGATTATAAAATCATTAAATAACTTTAGCTATATCATTGCTTTTAGATGTTGGCGCGGCTAATGGATGCGAGTGGAAATGAGCTACAGCCAAACACTAGTAGCGACAACGCATGCCTTGTCGCTACGCCGAGTGAGGGCGGAACGGTAGGGACGTATTGCAATACGACCGCTACAAGCGAGGTTTAGAGCGAACAGCGTTTTGGCAAAGGCGAATTGCAACGGGCAGCCCGACCCCGATGATTGAGCATTAGGAGCGCAGCGACTTTTGCGAAACAGAGGGGACAGCCCCAGATAAGATACTAGACATGAGATGTGAGAATGACTTTTTTAAATTATAAGGAAAAATATATCCTACTAATAGAACGACTAAAGCCGTCATTATGGAAATAAATTCAAAAAAACATCATTCGTAATTTCTAATTCGTAATTCGTAATTAAATTACCAGCCTTTTTTCTCAATCAGGCAGTTTTTACAAAACATCGGCTTGCCTGTGGCTTGATTTTCCTCTGAAAGTGTTTGGTAGACCTCAATTTTGTCTAGTTGTTGATGAATTACGGGTAGTGAATAATAGGTGGTGAAGGCAAAACAAGTGAATAATAAAGCCATAAATGGGATTAAAAAGATGGCTTTTCGGCGGTGTTGTTTCTGAATGAGGCGTTGTACGCGAACTTTGAGTAGGCTGCTATGGGTTGTGTTGAAATGATGTACTAGGGCTAATTGTTGCGCTCGTTTCATTTTGACTAACAAACTCGCATAAAGCTTTTTATTCCCTAATTTTGCAGCAGCAAACTCATCTGCTACGTATTCGTTAATTTGGTCTAACTCTTTGAGAATGAAGTAGTAAATGGGATTTAATACCCAAATAAATTGTGTAATGTGTAGCCCTATTTTAAGCCAGGTATCTTTTTGTTCAAGATGAGAAATTTCATGCCATAAAACCGCCTTTCGCTCGGCTTCATCCAATTCGTCTAGTTCTTTTTGCCAAATAATGTATTTTTTCCACAACTGAAACGACCCAACTGCTAGAGGTTTGGAAGGGTGCAATAGTGTATATTTTTGTCCGTCTACATCCAATATTTCTTGTCGGCTAATGGCAATCACCCTTAACAAATAGCCAATTTTTGCCAGCAAAAGCAAGAAAACCAAGCCCGCTACTCCCCAAATAAAAGGTGTAGCCCTTTCTTCGTAGCTCAATACCACATCATAAGTCGGATTGGGCTCATAAACCAAGATATTACTCATATCAAGGGTGGTACAGTCGCAAAAATTTTCGTCTGCCTGTGCTTTTTGGTAACAAACAAACAATTCCGCTTCGGGTGGACAGTAGTTGGAATATACCGTCTCATCAATGGCATGTTCATGGAAACTCGCCTTTGATAGTTCTTGGCTAGAAAGACTATCTACAATGGGTGGGCACAGCAAGCTCAAAGCAATAATGCTGAACAAGGTGATTTTTTGGTATAAAGGCGGTAATTGATTGCGAATGAATAAGCAATACAGCAGCGCGCCGACCATCGAAAGCAAGTAGGTGTCGAGTATATAGCTCTGCATGGATGCTAATTTTTGGGTTATTGACTTGGAATTTGGAAAGTTTTGGAGTTGGAAGGTTGTAAAGTTTTAAGGTTTTTATTTTTTCAATAAATATTAATAGCAATACCTATTGCTTTTTCAACCAACAACATACAAAATTCAATTAAATTATTACTATTTTGCTCAATAAAATGAAAGGCTAAAAGTGGTATGTTTCATTATCATCCTAACACTTTGTCTCTAAAATGGATATTTAACTATTTAGACTTTTGGTTTTTTAGCTGTTAAAAATGAGTCATGAAAAATTACTTTTTGACCTTTTCTAATAAACCTATTTTTTAATGTTCAAGGCATTATGACAGCTAAAGCGGTCGCTACACAAACTATTCAAAAGGAAAGCAACTATCAAAAAAGTGCCGAAATACGAATCACTAATCTACTAATCACGAATCCACGAACTGTTAAAATAGCTACAAACTGTTTGGAGAAAAAGCACAGGATTTGAAACATACCCTAAAAGCCAACTTGGTTAAAACTCTATAAAAGTTACAAGTTGTTAAGGGTTTAATAAATTTAAGCCTTTCATTTTATCTAAACAAATTATTTATCAGATGGTTGATCATCGCTTTCGTTAATTAGATTTTGTAGTTCGTCTAATTCCTTATCAGATACTTTATCATTGTCTAATAAAGCCGATACCATAGAAGTAACGGAACCCGAAAAGGCATTTTCCAAAACACTTGCCATCAGCTTTTTTTGATAGCTAAACTTAGAAACAACTGGAAAGTATTCATGTGTTCTGCCAAATGCTTTATGGGAGATGTAGCCTTTTGTTTCCAGAATTCTAACTGTTGTAGAAATGGTGTTGTAAGCAGGTTTTGGTTTGTCTGGCCATTGTGATAGAATGTCTTTGACAAAAGCTTTTTTCAACTTCCACAAAACATTCATCACTTTTAACTCCAAAGGTGTTAGTAGTTTCATTGATCTTATTTTTATTGCAAGATACAACTATTTTTTTAGTTTTCCAACTATTTTTTTAGTTATATAACAAAGTAGCCAATTAGATTTTGGAAATTAGCTGTTAGAGATTTCGCTACTAAGTACCTAGAAACAAAACATTAGATGCAATATCTTATATAACTAATTCAACACCAATGTTTTGCAATAAGTCTAAATATCGTTTAATTTTGTCCAACTACTTAAAGATTAGAAAACCTACAACCAAGACGCAGCTCTCCCATTTTCATCTATTACATAGATACAGATTAGATAAAGGTAAATAGTTGTTTTTGATATTCCTTTTCCATTTCAGTAATGCGCTGAATTACTGATTAAGTGGTTTATTGCTTATGCTAAAAATTTGTGGCTTTTGTTATCCGTATGCGGTGACTTACTTCAAAGGAAGGAGAAACACATGCTATCGGGGGATAACAGTTTTGTTAGGTGCCTATTTTTGCTGTATAAAATTGGCTTAATTGTAACTTACCTAACACTAAAAATGGCTATTACTAATTGATGTTATAACGCAATTTGATTGTCTACAATCATTTTACGCATATTGATCAAGGCATAGCGCATTCTGCCTAAAGCGGTGTTGATGCTTACATTAGTGATTGCGGCTATTTCTTTAAAGCTCAACTCTCCGTAGTGACGTAAAATCACAACTTCTTTTTGCTCAGGTGGCAATTCTGCAATCAGTTGACGCACCTTAGTACGAGTCTGATTGCGGATGATGCGCTCTTCGGCATTGTCTTCGGCAAATTTTAAGACCTTAAAAATGTCATAACCATCGCTGTTGGTAATAGTTGGGGTTCGTTTGACCTTTCGGTAGTGGTCAATGCATAAATTGTAGGAAATGCGAAGTACCCAAGGCAAAAATTTACCTTCTTCAGAATATTTACCTCTACGTAGTGTTTCGACTACTTTGATAAAGGTATCCTGAAAGATATCTTCTGCCAAGATTTGATCTTTGACAAACAAAAAGATAGAAGTGAAAACTTTGTCTTTGTGACGGTTGATTAATTCAGAGAGGGCATTATCGTTGCCAGCCATGTACATCTTGACTAATTCTCTATCGCCAATTGATTGCATTTTCATTGGAACACTTATTTTGGTTTACTGAAAATGATTTCCTTCTAAACTCGCTAATGATAGTCAAATAAACAAACACGCCAATGAGCTTGACCTATGCTTGAAGCCTTTTTTAGCACAATATTACTTGTATGTAAATATTGTGTTAAACAGTAGTAGTTCTATGTTGACTCTTTATCACTATAACTAGCGAAATGAAAAAAACAAATTAACGTAGAGTTTTACTCAATAAGCAACAATTTTGTTAAAAGAATGGACACTTTATTGCTAAGTGCCTAACAAAGTTAAGAATTATTTGCTAAATAGGTAATTCTTAGGCATTGTTTTTACAAAAAAAAATAAAAAAGTGGGTCAGGATAAATTTAAATACAAGGAGTTGGCAATGTTTTGTTTAAGCATAACTTTTTGTTAGTCAACAATATAAAAACGTTTTTTGTTTATTATGTGACTTAAAAATGAGGGTGAGTTTTTTTTCAAATTTTTTTATTGTTTTTCCAGTTGAAAGACACAATATTTAATAATTTTGCCAAAAAGAGACTACTTTGCAGCAAATGTTATGATTAAAATCTTTTTTACCTCAAAAATTATTCCATGTTTGGATTTTTGGCTATCTAGCCTTTTGGCTTTTTAGCTGTTTAGATTTTTGGATTTTTAGCTCTTTGGCTGTTTAGATATTAGAAAATCAAAGATAGTCTGGCTTTTTGGCTTTCATTTCATCAATAAAAATAATAATATTTTATTTTCACTTTGCATATCTCTGATTAACAAACCAAAAAGCATTAGTTTTAAAGTTTATTAAAAAAAATAAAAACCTTAAAACCTTGTAACTTTACAACCTTCTAAACTTTAACACTTTTTAACCTTAAAAAAATATGCACATTCACATTAAAGGCGCAAGGGTTCACAACCTCAAAAATGTAGAAGTCAA
>JAHDHV010000278.1 GCA_020631155.1 Bacteroidota bacterium
TAAAGTGAATGGTCACCGCATCCTGAATAACGCCTACATGAGTGATGCCAAAATTATATTCGCCTCGCTCTAAGGTGATGATGTTGGAAGGTTGGGTAGTGGTGCCATCAAAATCGGTTTGGGCTAAGTAGTAATAACTCAATCCTGTAGGGGCATTTTTATGTAAAAAGCTGTAAGTCAGTGTATTAGTGCTATTATCAGCGCCCTCTACTGTTCCGATTTCGGTAAAATCAATGCCATTGGTAGAATGATAAAGCGTAAAATAATCGTTGTTCATTTCATTGGCAGTTACCCATTTTAATAAATTACCTTCGGCTGTCGTTTCTCCATTAAAGGCAATCAGTTCAATATCTAAGATTTCACAAGGCACAATATTTAGTTGATCCACTTCTTCTGTTTGTCCATCGCCAGTCTCAATAAACAGATAATAACCGTCTCCATTGGGTACGCCAAAAGTGAAAAATACGGAATTTCCATCCTCTGGAAAATCATTAAAGACTGTATCTACTGTACCTGTTACTTCATAAGGTAAATCACCTCCACTAATAACCACAGAAACCAAGTATTCATCTCCTGCGTCATTCACCGTTGAACAATCTCTTGTACTTTCTACCACTAAATCCAGTGGTTTGTCATTAATACAGTCAATCTCGCCTGATAATTCGGCGTAGATTCCACAACTATTGCTGATGGTAAAATTAATGGTTACTAGTTCTTTTTCACCGGGTTGCGGATCTGATACATAGGTATCTCCTTCAAAAGACTGGCCGCCATCTAAATTATACATAACGGTAAAATCGGGGCAGGTTTCTACTGTGACAATACAATTTTCTTGAAGGGTTAATACATTGGCTAATGCACTTGGGGCGGGTAAAACGGATACCGTAAATACCACTTCACTATCAGGGCAATTGGAGGAATCGTCTGCAATAAAGGCGGTATAATTGATTTCAATAGGATCGCAACTGTTGATATTGTCCAATGCTCCTGTGTTGATGCTGGTGCCAGTACTTCCTGTAGACCATTGAACAATAGAGGGGTCGTTGCTACCGATTAAGTTTACAGACAAATCTAATGATTCGCCAGAGCAGACTTGTAAATTGGTATTATTTGCGCTGATTTCAGGGCAACCTTCTCCTTGACAACTAATGGTATTACTTACACTTGCTGAACCACAATCATTGCTAATTACAAAATTAACCTCTGCCGTTGTTGTTTGGCCTGCACCTGCTGTTAGGTCATAGCTGTTGCCATTTTGTAAAGAACCACCATCTACAGTATATTGTAGCGTAAAATCAGGGCAAGTTGCTGCAGAGATGCTACAACCGTCATCAGAAACCTCTACTTCTACTAAATCACTAGAAGGGGTAGGCAAAATGGTTACCACAAAAGAAGTGCTGACCGCATCGCAACCATCAACTACATTGCCAGCTATACTAGCCGTATATATGACTGTGAAAGGGTCACAAGTATTGTTGTTAGGAGTTGTTAAATTGATGCTTGTGCCTTCCGCATCATTTGACCAAGAAACATCAGAGTCACTAGCATCGCCACCAATAACAGCTTCTAAACGTACTGTTTCGCCACCACAAACACTTACTTCTGGATTCACTGCGCTAATGGTTGGACATTCTGCACCTCGACAATTGATGTCTCCTACTAACTCGGCAGAGCTACAATCGCTGCTAATGGTGAAGGATACGGCGGCAACTTCGGTGCTACCTGCGGTGGGACTAGCAATATAGACGTTACCGCTTTCGGATGCTGCGCCATTTACAGAGTATTCAACAGCGAAATCGGGGCAGGTTTCTACGGAAACAATACAGCCACTGCCACCTTCGGAAATGGTGGATAAAGCCATTGGATCAGGTAGGATGGTAACTGTGAAGTTAACAGAAGTTTGTTCGCAATCGCCGCTTGCAGGGATGGTAGCAGAGAAGGTTTGTGTTTGCCCTTCACAGTCGGTTAAGTTGGCTAAGGAGCCTGTGTTGATGGATAAACCTGTTTCGCCATTTGACCAAACAATGTCATCGGCAGTTGCAGAGCCTGATAAGGCGACTTCTAAAGTGGCGGATTCACCAGAACAAACTGTTACATTGACTGGTGGAACTGGTGCTAACTCTGGACATTGTGCAGCTTCACAGTCAATATTTCCCGAAAAATCAACTACATCACATTGACTAGTTACCACAAAGTCTACTTGTGAATTTTCCGATTGTCCAGCAGGAGGTGTAGCGACATAAATATTGCCATCTTGTAATGGACCATTATCAACAGAATATTGTACATCAAATTGTGGGCAGGTAAACATGGTCACACTACAACCATTTTCAATTACTTGTGAAACAACTCCACTCGGATCAGGTAATACGGTTAAAATGTAAATAACCGTCACTTTGGGACAGCCCGGCTCTACATCACTTGGCACACAAGCAGAAAATACAAATTGCGTTCCGTCACATTCCGAAATATTGGTTAAAACACCTGTATTGAGAGTCAAACCTGTTGTTCCATTACTCCAAACAACATCTTCTGGCAAGGCATTTTCTACTATAACCTCTAAATCTACTTCATCGCCAGAGCAAATATTAAATTCTGTAACAACTCCGGGAGGGGGAGAGAGTAGGGGGCATTTTACCCCTTCACAATTAATGTCTCCGCTAAAGGTAGCACTGCCACAAGTTGAATTACTCACTGTAAAAATAACTTCTGCTACTTCATTTTCATTAATCTCAGGATTGGCGATGTACACATTTCCTGTTTGAGTAGAGCCGCCATTTACTGAATATTGAACTGTACTACCCGGACAAGCACCTGCTAAGGTTACAATACAATTATCATCGCTGCTAGATACGGTAACACCATTGCCCGGATCGGGGCGCACACTAACCGTAAAACTAGCGGTTACCTCTGGACAACTGCCAAAAGTATTGGCTGGAATACGAGCAGTATAGGTAAATAGTTCATTATCACAACCTGATGTATTGGTTAAAATACCTGTACTTGCTGTTAATCCAGTACTACCTGTTGACCAAACAATACCAGAAGCAGGTACACTACCCGTTAATATAGTTTCTAAGGTAACACTTTCGCCTGAGCAAACAGTAATATTAGGAACTGCTGGAGCTAATTGTGGACATTCTGCACCTTCGCAATTGATGGTGCCTGTAAAGCCGCTTGTACTACCACAATCACTACTTAAAGTAAAGCTAACTGCTGCCACTTCCGTTTCTCCAGCATCGGGATCAGCCACATAGGTATTTCCAGTTTGCAAGCCACCACCATTCACTGAATACTGTACACTTACACCAGGGCAAGCACCTTCTAAGGTTACGCTACAACCACTATCAGAAGCCGTTACTGTAGCTCCATTGCTAGGGCTAGGTAGTACAGTTACTGTAAAAGTGACGCTTTCTTGTGGACAGGAAGCAACTGTATTGGCAGGAACGGTTGCGGTATATGTTAAAATACGAGGATCACAACCTGAAGTATTGGTTAAAGAACCTGTACTAAAAGAAGTACCAACAACTCCCGTTGACCATTCTACATCCGAAGAAGTAGCATCACCTGATAAAATGACCTGTAAACTTGCACTCTCTCCTGAACAAATAGTGATGCTAGGGTCTACGGCTGTTAATTGTGGGCATTGTGGGCCTTCACAATTAATGGCACCTGTTAAAATTTCAGAATCGCCACATTCACTATTAATGATAAAGCGTACAGAAGCCGTTTCTGTTTCATTGAGCCCTGGATTAGCCACATAAGTTGAGCCTGATTGAAAAGGACCATTATTTAAGGAATATTGAACAGTAGTACCTGGGCAATTTCCAATTAAAGAAGCAATACAACCATCTCCTGAGTCTGCTACTACTGCTCCAACACCGGGGTCTGGTAATACGGTTACTCTATATTGTAAGGTTTGAGCAGGGCAACCACCAACTGCATCTAAAGAAGCAGTAAAAGTTTGGGTAGCACCACTACAACTTGTTTCATTAGTTAATACATCTGTTACCAAAGAAGTACCTGATGAGCCTGTTGACCAAGTGACATCTGAGGGGCTTGCATCGCCTGAAAGGTTGACTTGTAAAGTAGCTCTTTCTCCTGAACAAACGGTAATGTCACTTTCTACAGGGGTAATCGTTGGGCAGTCACCACCTTCACAATTAATATTTCCAACAAAACCTGTAGCCGTACCACAGCTATTAGTCACTGTAAAACTAACAGCTGCCACTTCTGTTGTACCAATGGCAGGACTAGCCACATAAGTACTACCGCTTTGGGCAGGCGCGCCATTAACAGAATATTGAACCGTTGTGCCTGAACAAGCACCTGCTAAAGATACTCGACAACCATCAGGGCTTTCGCTCACTGCAACACCTGTTGCTGGGTCAGCTTGTACGGTAACAGTAAATGTAACACTTACCATTGGACAGTCGGCTAATGTACCAGAAGGAACACTAGCTGTAAATTCCTCTACTAGACCACTACAGTCACTCGTATTGGTTAATGTACCTGTATTGAATGATAATCCTGTTGTGCCATCACTCCAAACCACATCGCTAGGGTCGGCATCGCCTGTGAGCGTTACATTGAGTGTTGCATTGTCTCCTGAACAAATGCTGATAGTTCTATCTTCTGCATCAAGGGCAGGACACTCAAAGTCTGTGCCTGTGCAATCAATTGTACCTACCAATGGAGGGTGATTAATAATACCACAAGGATTGGTTAAGAAAAACTCAACTGTTGCCGTTTCTGTTTCCAAATAATCAGGATCAGCAGTGTAAGATGTTCCATCTAATAGCGGGCCGCCATTCACAGAATGTTGTACCAATAAAGAGGAACACGCATCTACCATAACCGTACAACCATCTTCGCTAGTAGATACCGTTGGGACGGGGTTAAATGGAAAACCTGGACCAAAATTACTCAAGTCTTCGGCAATAACGATGATGACATACAATAGGTCAGCGGCAGGACAGCCATCTTGTGCAGGGACAAATGCGGTAAAGGCAAACTGACTACCTGTATTGTCACAAGTACCTGTATTGATCAAGTCACCTGTATTGACGGTCAAACCTGTTTGCCCTGTACTCCAAATGATGTCTGAAGGGTCAACATTAGAGCCTGACAGTTCAACGCTTAAATCAACGGAGGTGCCTGTGCAAATGCGAATGACCCCATTTTCACCGGGCGGGAAACTCAGGTCAGGACAGTCTTGTGCTAGTATTGTTGTACCAGCTATTACATACATAAGATTACATAAAACAAATAGGATTGCAGTTAATCTAGTGTTCATATGAAATATAAAAAATTTTATAGAAATGAATATTATGTTTTTGTTTTAGACGTGAGATATGAGACAGGAGATATAAGATAATCTATTTATTATCAAAATCTTTTGTCCACTCACTTGTTTAATTCTAATTAGGGATGAGAACAATGATCTAGGTTTGGTACAATACAGAGAAGAAAATACAAGAAAACTATGCAGTTTGTCTAATGCTCTACTAAGACGTTGTTATATAATATGCGTCACTTGATGGCTTTATACTTTTTATTTTATTTTATTAAAAAAATAATCACACAAAAGTCATATTTCTAAAAAAACAACATTTATAAATTATTCACTAACATGACAAAATAATGACAGAAAATGATAAGGTAGATACATAAACTCAACTAAAGGACGACCTTTAAAATAATTAGATTTTTTTTTCTATAATGGTTTTAGATAGCAATTCCCCTGTAAAGGTTGTATGTTGGGTTCATTATTAGACTTTTAGCTATTTAGCCTTTTGGATATTTAGATATTTAGCTTTTAAAAATGACAATTATCAAAGCTCAACAATTTTAGGTATAAAATCGTTTTTCATTTTGGAAAAAATATTTAAGTAGCTAGACAAAATTAAGCAACACTTGACTTATCATAAGTGATTAATGAATTAGCTATCTCAAATCTCATGTCTCAAATCTTAAATCTAAATATTTAACAAACTTCATAAAATGTTGATTATATCAATAACTATATATGGTTCGTTTTTCTTTTATCATTTTTTTTAGGAGCTTGCGAAAGTTCTGATGCTCAAGTGAAAAATCCGAGTTACCGATTGTTGTTGAAAACAATGTACAAAAATACAGTGCCTTTAATAAGTGCTACAGACTTGGAGCGTAAGGCGGATAATTTTGTGCTTTTGGACACACGAGAAAAGGCGGAATACAAAGTTAGCCATTTGGAAAACGCCCAATGGGTTGGTTATGATACTTTTGACAAAAAACGTCTGAAAGACATTCCAAAAGATCAGCCGATTGTGGTATACTGTTCTATCGGTTATCGAAGTGAGCGCATTGGGGAGCAGTTGTTGAAAATGGGTTATGAGGAGGTGTATAATTTAAATGGCGGCATTTTTGAATGGGTTAACCAAGATCAAGAATTGGTGGAAAGCAAAGACAAGGCAACGGATAAGGTTCATGCTTATTCTAAATCATGGGGCGTTTGGCTGGATAAAGGGGAGAAGGTTTACTAATCTGGTTAGAAGGTTAGAAGGTTAGAAGGTTACAAAGTTTTAAAGTTGGAAAGTTGGTGATTTGTTGATTTGTTGAGCAGTGATTTAAGTTGCTTAAAAATGGATTTATTTGGAAATGTTAGTTGTGTTGGTTATTTTTGGATTTTAGATGTGCCTGAGTTTGTGAGAGAGGAGTAGATGTAATGGAGGGGGCGAGGATTTAGATGTAATAAAAAATCCAACAATGGAGGAAAAAGATATAATATCAAAAATTAAAGAAAATGACAATGAAGCCTTAAAAGCTTTGTATACCCTGCGTAACTCTGTCGTAAAAGATCTGACATTAAGGGGAGCTACAAAAAAAGATGCTTTAGATATTTTTCAGGATGCATTAATTATGTTTTGGAGAAATGTTCAAATGAATAAACTAAACATATAAAATTTAAAAATAAGATTTTATTTAATTGCCATAGCAAGAAATTTATGGGTTCATAGAGTGCGGAAACAAAGTCGAAGTCTTCTTGAATCAAGTTCCAATTTAAATTTTTCTTTTGAAATAGAGACTTCACAAACTCCAGAGTTAATTTACATAGATAATGAGAATACGGATGAAATGCGGATGAAACTTGAACGTGCATTATCAAAAATGAGTGTTAGATGTAGGAAACTGATTACCATGTTTTATTTGCAAAACAAAGGCCACGAACAAATAGCAAATGAACTTGGACTATCGAACTTGAATGTTGCGAAAGTTATAAAACATAGATGTCTAAGACAGCTAAGAGAAATTTATAAAGAGGAAGTTGAAAAGTCAAATCAAAATGCAGACAAATGAGAAGAAAGTTCCAGAATAATACAAAGTATCAGGAAATTCTTCGACTTGTTAGCGGAAGTGAGGATTTTTATTTTGAGACCCTTTTCAATGAATTAATTGAAGAAGTTAGTAACCCATTAGTCGAAGACATTTGGATTGATGATGATGTTGCCATTTCTTATTGGCTTTATGTAGCTAATAATGTACATGACAATTCTGAGTTGGAGTTTATAAAGAACTTGCTACTATGGAAAGAATTAAATGGTAAAGCAAATTCTAAAGTTAAATGTGTTCATAGTGCAGATGATAAAAACTACAACTGTTGCGTTAAGCATTTCAAGTTAAAGTCATTCCCTTGTTTAATTATTTCTGATAGCCCTAATTTTGAAAATTTTTCCATACTGAAAAGAAATCAAATTAAACTGATAAAAGAAATTAACCCAATTTCATTCTTTAATAGAATTCACAGTTTTATTCTATCAGAAGAAGATTTTATAAATGTCCAGAAACATTGTGAAAACTTATTTAAAGAAAACAATTGTTTATTAAATGACTTAAAGCTACTTATTTCCAATAATCGCCTAAAAGAAGCTTTTACTAAACTCAAAGTACGAATTTCTCCTATCCATAATAAAGCTAATGAAGTAACATTACTTTCAAGTAGATTCCAACAAATAGAAAATGAAAGAATTAAGGGTATCTTGATAGATGATCAGTACCAGGTTATGAGGATGCAAATCACAAGTTTGATTAATTTAATTGATGAAATAAAAGAATAAAGTACCCAATCAAATAACTAACAGTATTGCCTACAGTACTACCGCTCACACCACTTTACATATTAAATACATCACAAACAACCTCTTAGAAAAAATAGTATGCAACTTTGCTCACTTCATAGGTGTTGTTTAAACAATTAGTATTATAAATACA
>JAHDHV010000279.1:0-1850 GCA_020631155.1 Bacteroidota bacterium
AAAAGTCTAAATATCTAGTAAACAATGGAACCGAGTGAATTACGGCGATTAGTTATTCAAGGCATATTTGTAATTATCGGCGGCATTTTGCTGATACAATTATTTTTTATGCAGGTGATGGACGGTTCCTATGAAGCCAAAGCCAAAAGCAATGTTGTGCGTGAGGTGACCGTTTACCCTTCGCGTGGGCTTATTTTTGATCGCAATCGCAAGTTGGTGGTAAATAATGAAGCGGTATACGATTTGGTAATGATACCGAATCAGGTAAAAGATGTAGATACCTTAAAGCTATGCAATTTGCTCGAAATCACACCAGAAGAATTTGTAGAAAGCGTTAAAAAAGTCCGAAAATCCAAAGGCTATTCCAATTTCAAACCGCAAGTACTCTTCAAACAAATTCCTGCGGAGGTCTACGCCCGTTTACAAGAATTTCTATACCAATTCCCCGGTTTCTACTCCCAAGTACGTGCCGTCCGACACTATCCGCGCCGCAATGCTGCCCACGTATTAGGTTACATTGGCGAGGTGAACCAGAAGCAAATAGACACTTCTGATTACTACAAACTAGGCGACTACATTGGCATCAGTGGGATTGAAGCCTCTTATGAAAATGAATTGCGTGGCGAGCGTGGCATCAAATATCGAGTAGTAGACGTATTAAATCGCGAAATCGGTAGTTTTAACAATGGCAAAAAAGACCAAGACGCACTACCCGGTGAAGACCTCACCCTCACCATTGACATTGATTTACAAGCCTATGCCGAAAGATTGATGAAAAATAAACGCGGTAGTTTGGTGGCCATTGAACCGAAAACAGGCGAAATATTAGCCTTAGTCAGTAGCCCCAATTACGATCCCAACTTGCTAACAGGACGGCGGCGAGGCAAAGGCATGAAATATTTACAATCCGACACCCTTAAACCCTTGTTTAACAGGGCTTTAATGGCTTATTATCCGCCGGGGTCTACCTTTAAACCATTAATGGCATTGTTGGCATTACAGGAGAATGTGATTCCTGTTAATTACTATCATGGTTGTTATGGAGGCTATCGTTTGGGTCGTTTAAAGGTGGGTTGTCACGGGCATCGTCCTTGTTATAGCGTGAAACATGCGATTCAGCACTCTTGTAATGCGTATTTTTGTCATATTTTTAAAATGTTTATTGAAGAAGATAAGTTTGGAAATGTAGCAGATGGTTTAACTGTTTGGGGAGATTATTTGAATCAATTAGGTTTGGGGCAAAAGTTAAATTTAGATGTGGCACAGGAATTGAAAGGCAATGTTCCGCAAAAAGACCTCTACGACCGTATGTATGGCGAAGGACGTTGGCGAGCAAGTATGATCATTTCACTAGGCATTGGACAGGGCGAAATGGGCGTGACACCGCTACAAATGGCACATTCAACGGCAGTTATCGCCAATCGAGGTACTTTTCACTATCCGCATGTGGTACGCCCGAAACGCATGGATAAGGACAATTTTTACTTAAAAAAACGTAAAACAAGCATTAAACCTAGCCATTTTGAGGCAGTAGTAGACGGTATGGAGCGCGTTGTATTGGCAGGTACGGCAACAGTGGCTTTTGTACAGGGCTTAGATATTTGCGGAAAAACGGGAACGGCAGAAAACCCACACGGTAAGGATCACTCCTTATTTATCGCATTTGCCCCAAAAGAAAAACCCAAAATTGCCATAGCCGTAATTGTGGAAAATTCAGGTTATGGGTCTCGATATGCAGCCCCCATTTCCAGTTTAGTTATAGAAAAACACATCAACGGAAAAATTACAGGAAAAGCACGAAAACGTCTGGAAACCAAAATGTTAGAAGCGAATTTAATTAATCCGGGCAA
>JAHDHV010000279.1:1950-3682 GCA_020631155.1 Bacteroidota bacterium
AAAAAAAAATCCTCGTCAAAAAACACCTAATCACGAATCACTAATCTACGAATCAACGTTTTTGACTGTGAGCATTTAGTGAAATCAACTTTTTTTGAAAGAAAAGTTTAATATACCATTGTCAAGTTACTTATTACAAAAACAATTCGTAATTTCTAATTCGTAATTCGTAATTAACTGTCTTACATCTAAGCAAAAACAAACTAAATGAGTAGCAGCCGAAATATAGATATTGATTGGATAACGATTATCATGTACGTTTTATTGGTGGGAATTGGTTGGTTGGCGATATATACGGCTAATTTTGATGAAAAACACCCCGAAATATTAGACACTAGCAAAAGCTATGGTAGACAAGCAATTTGGATTGGAATTTGCTTGTTTTTGGGAGCTGCTTTGCAATTATTTGATACAAAATTTTTCACCGCCTTTGCCTATCCCATTTACGGGTTTATACTATTTCTGCTCATCTTTGTATTCCTATTTGGTGCCGAAATATCAGGTTCAAAATCTTGGTTTCGGCTGGGCTTTTTCAATTTTCAGCCTTCCGAGTTGGCCAAATTTGCCACCTGTTTAGCCTTAGCTAAATACTTGAGTACCAAAGATGTAGATATGCAGGAAAAGCGAGTGCAATTATTCGCTACCCTTATTATTTTATTACCCGTATTGCTAATTTTACTACAAGGCGACCCAGGAACAGCCATTATTTTTACCGCACTTATTTTGGTGCTCTATCGTGAAGGTTTGTCGGGAGGATGGCTATTATTGGGCTTTTTAGTAATCCTCTTATTTGTTCTCAGTTTGATATTTCCGCTCCCCTATGTATTAGTCGGGTTAACGGCTTTAATGCTGTTTATTTTGGTCTATCGCGAAGGATTTCAGGCTCAAAAAGTCATCTTTTTCCTAATCCCTGTCCTCATTGCTGCTGCTGCCATGTTCTATGTCAGCCCTGCGGTTTTTCTATTGATTTTACTAGGATTAGCCATTCTATTTTTTACCCTAACCATCAATACCAAACGCTTTATTTTTTTAGTATTAACCCTTTTATTTACTTGTTCAATCTATGTAAAAGGCGTTAACTATACCTTTAATGAAGTCCTCAAACAACATCACCGCAATCGTATTGGTGTGGTACTTGGAACGATAGAAGATAAGCGCGGTGTGGGTTACAATCTCAATCAGTCGAAAATTGCCATTGGTTCGGGTGGTTTATGGGGAAAAGGCTTTTTACAAGGCACGCAAAATAAGGGGAAGTTCGTTCCAGAGTTGACCACCGATTTTATTTTTTGCACCATTGGCGAGGAGTTCGGCTTTGTTGGAACGCTGGTGTTAATAGGTTTATTTATAGGCTTACTCTTGCGGATAATCGCCGTTTCCGAGCGGCAACGCTCCCCCTTTACGCGTATCTATGGCTATGGAGTCGCCTCTATTTTATTTTGCCATTTCGCCATCAACATCAGCATGACCATCGGTTTGATGCCTGTTATTGGGATACCCCTGCCTTTTATTAGCTATGGAGGGTCTTCGCTAATGGGTTTCACCATTTTATTGTTTATTTTGGTAAAATTGGATTCCGAAAGATTGATGTATTTGAGGTAATCTATTTAATTACGAATTACGAATTAGAAATTACGAATTGTTTTTTGTTTAGAAACTTAATAATTAAGACATGTTTCAAATAGCGAATTTTTCTACCTACATAGTTTGTGGATTCGTGGTTAGTAGATTCGTG
>JAHDHV010000279.1:3782-8239 GCA_020631155.1 Bacteroidota bacterium
TCCAAAAGTCTAACTTCCAACAACCATGAATCTTTGTCTTGATATTGGAAATACACGCACCAAAGCAGCTATTTTTAACAAAAAAGGAACTTTAGTTAAGTTAAAAATATTTGATGAGCTCACTAGAGCTTTATTAGATGGCTTTATTCGAGAACATACAGTATATAATTGTATTGTATCTTCTGTAAAAATACCAAATGCTTTTATCGAAGAATGGTTGAAGAATCACTTAGATTATTTTATCAAATTAAGCCACAAAACACCCATTCCCATACAAAATGATTATGCTACACCAAATACATTGGGCAAAGATCGTTTAGCAGCAATTATTGGTGCAACTGCTTATTACCCTTCTGAAAATGTGCTGGTTATAGATGCTGGAACTTGCATCACTTATGATTTTATGAATGAAAAAAAAAGCTACAAAGGTGGAGGCATAGCACCCGGTATTCAAATGAAATTCAAGGCTTTATATCAGTTTACCGACCAATTACCCCTTGTTCCTTTTGATGAATTAGGCAACCTTATAGGACATGACACACGTACCTCTATACTTAGTGGTGTTGCATGGGGCACCATTGCCGAAGTAGACGGCATCATTGACCGTTATCGCAGTTTTGCCCCCACTCTAAAGGTTTTGCTAACAGGTGGAGACACCAATTTTTTTGTTGGTAAGCTTAAAAATGAGATATTTGCAGCACCAAACTTAGTGTTGGAAGGACTTAATCAAATCATCAATTATAATGTGTCAAAAGCTTTGTAGCTATCTCATCCTAATCGTTTGCCTACTGAACCTAGAGCCACTATACGCGCAAACCTACGATGTTAACTCCCCTTACTCCCGAATCGGTATCGGCGACATTATGCCCACCCAATTTGCTGTTAATAGAAGCTTAGGGGGCATCACCGCAGGTTATCGCTCTCCCGTCAATATCAACTACAACAATCCCGCTTCCTACAGTGCCATCAAATTAACCACCTTTGAAATCGCCGTAGCAGCCAATGGCTTATGGCTCAATGATGGAGACACGACACAGCGTTTTGGCTCAGGCTCTATTAGTTACCTCGCTTTTGCTTTTCCGATGGCTAAATTTTGGGGCGCGAGTGTTGGTTTGATTCCCTATAGCAGCAATAGCTATGATGTGCGGCAAACAGTAGCAGGACCAAATGGACTAGGAAGTGACATTGAATATCGCTTTGTTGGAGAAGGACAATTGTATCAATTTTATATTGGTAATGGCTTTAGCTACAAGGGTTTTTCGGCTGGATTTAATATTGCCTATTTATTTGGAACACTTAGGAAAGAGACCCTTACCTTTTTTCCCGATCTACAAACCGCCTTTCCCAGTAGAATAGTCGAAAGTCGTTTAGCCAAAGATTTTATTTGGAACGCAGGCTTACAGTATACACAAAGACTAAATAAAGAATTATTCCTCACTTTTGGATTAAGTGCAAACACCAGCATTGATACAAAATTTGAGCGCGATCTAAGGTGGGAACGTTTGACAAGCATTTCTAGTAGGATAGATACTTTAAAACAGGAAGCAGTAGAAGCAGGAGTGATCAAGTTGCCTGCTAAGTGGAATTTGGGCGTTACGCTTACCAAAACGGCGAGCTACAAAATGGGTTTAGATGTGGGCTATGAGCAATGGAGTCAGTATGAAGCTTTTGGAGAGTCTAGTGAAAATTTGGTAGACGCTTTACGCATCGGTTTTGGCATTAGTTTTAGACCACAAGGCCGTTCTTTTGGCAATATGTGGAAAAGTGCAGACTACAACCTTGGATTTTACTATAGCACCAATCATTATGAACTGAATGGCAATCGCTTACCTCAATTTGCCTTAACAGGAGGCATAGGTATTCCCATTAAAAAAATCAACTCTCGAATTAATTTAGCCCTAGAAATCGGGCAACGAGGTAGCTTGAATGATGGGTTATTTAGAGAAACCTTTATGAACGCAACCTTTGGCTTTACCCTTAATGATCGCTGGTTTGTGAAACGTAGATTTGAATAGATTTTTGGATTTTTGGATTTTTGGATTTTTGGACTTTTAGCTTTTTGGCTTTTTGGATATTTAGACTTTTAGCTTTTGAATTGAAAAAAAGTATCATACTCCTTTGATAGCATAGCTTAATTAATGCTTATTTATTACATAGTTAAATACATCATAGTAGGTGGTGTTAATAATAGTATTTTTATTTTTGACTTTATTATGGCAAAGTTTATAAATAATTTTTCGTAGAAATTATCTGAGTAAAAGTATATATTTTTGTACCTTTAACGAAAATTTTACAAAAAGTAAGTGACTTGCAAGTTTATCATTCATTATTTGACGTTCAAAAAGCATTACAAGAAGGAACAATAAGTTGTGAAAAGCTAGTAAAAGATTATTTATATCGCATTGAACAACAAAAAGTTCTGAACGCTTACCTTGAAGTTTTTGCAGAAGAAGCCTTACAAAAAGCACGTAAGATTGACCAAAAAATAGCCCAAAAAGAGCCATTAGGTCGCTTACATGGAATGATTGTAGGGATAAAAGACGTTTTGTGTTATCAAAATCACCGCATTTCGGCATCTTCAAAGATATTAGAGAACTTTGTTTCCTTATACACTGCAACAAGTGTACAGCGGTTAATTGATGAGGATGTCATCATTGTAGGGCGATTGAATTGCGATGAATTTGCAATGGGCTCTACCAATGAAAATTCTGCTTATGGAGCAGTGCGAAATGCGTATGACAACAGTAAAGTACCCGGAGGCTCATCAGGGGGGAGTGCGGTAGCCGTGCAAGCCAACCTGTGTTTAGCAGCTTTAGGGACAGATACGGGCGGCTCGGTGCGACAACCTGCCTCTTTTTGCGATGTCATTGGCATGAAACCTACTTATGGACGCATCTCTCGACATGGATTGATTGCTTATGCTTCTTCCTTTGATCAGGTTGGAGTTTTTGCTAAAAATATGGATGATGTTGCTTTGCTATTAGAAATAATGGCAGGAAAAGACGACTTTGATAGCACTTCTTCCTCAAAACCAGTTCCAGCCTACTCACAAACAATGGCTTTTGATGGCAAAAAAGAAGCCTTAAAGATAGCCTATTTTAATAACGCCCTCACTCATAAAGGTTTAGACGCTGAAATTAGAACACAAACACAGGCACTAATTGAGGCACTACAAACAGAAGGGCATACCGTAAAAGGAGTAGATTTTCCCTATTTAGACCATATTGTAGCCACCTATTATATTTTAACAACTGCTGAGGCTTCCTCTAATTTGGCTCGTTACGATGGTATTCATTACGGCTATCGCGATGATGAAGCTAAAAATATGGAAGATACCTATAAAAGCACGCGTACAAAAGGCTTTGGTAAAGAAGTGCAACGCCGTATTATGCTTGGAACTTTTGTATTAAGCGCAGGTTATTATGATGCGTATTATGCTAAAGCTCAGAAGGTTCGCCAAATGATTAAACAGGCAACCGAAGAATTACTTCAACACTACGATTTCATCCTCCTACCCACAACGCCTACAACAGCCTTTGACATTGGTGATAAGGCACATCAAGACCCTGTTAGCATGTACTTGGAAGATATTTTTACTGTACAAGCTAATTTAACGGGCATTCCCGCTATTTCAATACCCTTATTTCAACATACAAATCATTTACCCTTTGGCCTACAAATAATGGGGCGGTCATTTGGAGAAGCAAATTTAATGGCTTTTGCTAAATACTTATTAAAACAACACAATTGTAGACAAAAAGCTACAGTAGTTTAAAACACCGACTTATTTTGTTGACAGTTGGGGGCTTATTGATTAGGAATAACTCTCTAAGCGCAATGTCAATTGTTTTTAGTGAAATTTTACACAAATAGGCAAGCTATCTTGCTGATACATAGGAGAGTTTGTGTGATCAATAGTTTGTTTTTTAGTATAAAATGAGTGTTGTTTTAGATAAATAACCCTTTGATTTACAAACTTAAAAGAAAAAGGGACGATGATATTAAAAGGTTACATTAAATTTAAAACAATCAGAAGGAAACTGTAAACATTTTGACAGTAAAAATATATTGTTAATTAGTGATTATCACAAAAAAATAATATTCTTCTATCACAGAATGAATAGGCACTAATTTTGTCGAATAATAACTCACTACAATTGTGTAGTAAATACATACTTCAAGGTGTGGGTTACTAAGCAAGTTGTAGCTTGATTATTTTTAAGTATTTTTGATAAAACTAATTTGTTGACTGTCAGATATTTACCTATTTTTTTCGTTCCTTTTTAAAAAAATAACATATAATTTGGTAATAATTAAAATTTTTTAGCGTATATTACCAATACTAAATGCCGCAATAAAAGTTGCCATATTTTAGTCAAATATTTGATAGTTTGTTTAAAATAAGCGTCATGCAAGTATTTACTAACATTAAATTACTGTTAACACTTACAACCTTA
>JAHDHV010000280.1 GCA_020631155.1 Bacteroidota bacterium
AATCGAAGGTACTGCCATTAACAACTTCTAAGATAGTTCCGTCTTCATCTGTTAACACATAGGCATAACTTACGCCTTCAACGCTAAGTGCTGTTGTACTAAAAGCGACCATATCACTTTCACCGTCTCCCACACAAACTTCCACTTCACTAAAGCCTTCGGAATTAACCGTGCCTGCATCTAAGCCATCACAAGGATTGACGTTTACATCACATTCAGAAGATGGTTTTCTAGTGATGCGTACCGCAGCAGTGGTTACACTTTCACAATCTCCGCCACGAACATCACCGATTTGGTCACCTGCATTTGCTGTTAAGTCGCCAACATAAGCCACACCATATACAAAGCAAACGCCAACTGATGCTCCATCAAAATCGAAGGTACTGCCATTAACAACTTCTAAGATAGTTCCGTCTTCATCTGTTAAAATGTAAGCATAATTGATGTTTTCGCCACTTACAGCAGTTGTGCTAAATGATACCATATCACTTTCACCGTCTCCCACACAAACTTCCACTTCACTAAAGCCTTCGGAATTAACCGTGCCTGCATCTAAGCCATCACAAGGATTGACGTTTACATCACATTCAGAAGATGGTTTTTTGGTGATTCTAACACCAGCAACGGTTACGCTTTCGCAATTACCGCCACGCACATCTGTAATGACATCGCCAACATTTGCCGTTAAATCGCCGACATAAGCCACCCCATATACAAAGCAAACGCCTGTGGTGCCATTGGTTTCAAAGTCGAAGCTGCTGCCATTAACCACTTCTAAAATAGTTCCGTCTTCATCGGTTAACACATAAGCATAACTTACGCCTTCAACGCTAAGTGCTGTTGTACTAAAAGCGACCATATCACTTTCACCGTCTCCCACACAAACTTCCACTTCACTAAAGCCTTCGGAATTAACCGTGCCTGCATCTAAGCCATCACAAGGATTGACGTTTACATCACATTCAGAAGATGGTTTTTTGGTGATTCTAACACCAGCAACGGTTACGCTTTCGCAATTACCGCCACGCACATCTGTAATGACATCGCCAACATTTGCCGTTAAATCGCCGACATAAGCCACCCCATATACAAAGCAAACGCCTGTGGTGCCATTGGTTTCAAAGTCGAAGCTGCTGCCATTAACAACTTCTAAAATATTATCATTTTCATCTGTTAAAATGTAAGCATAATTGATGTTTTCGCCACTTACAGCAGTTGTGCTAAATGATACCATATTGCTTTCGCCATCACCTACACAAACTTCTACTTCGGTAAAGCCTTCAGAATTAACCGTACCTGCATCTAAGCCGTCACAAGGATTCACTACTACATCACATTCAGAAGATGGTTTTTTCGTAATTCTAACACCAGCAACAGTTACACTCTCACAATTTCCACCACGTACATCGGTAATGGCATCGCCTGTATTGGCGGTTAAATCGCCGATATAAGCTACCCCATAAACGAAGCAAATGCCTGTGGTGCCGTTAACTTCAAAATCAAAACTGCTACCATTGAGAACTTCTAAAATAGTTCCGTTTTCATCTGTTAAAATATAAGCATAATTGATGTTTTCCCCACTTAGGGCAGTTGTGCTAAATGATACCATATTGCTTTCGCCATCGCCTATACAAACTTCTACTTCGGTAAAACCTTCAGAATTAACCGTACCTGCATCTAAGCCGTCACAAGGATTCACTACTACATCACATTCAGAAGATGGTTTTTTAGTGATTCTAACACCAGCAGTCGTTACACTCTCGCAATTTCCGCCACGTACATCGGTGATGGCATCACCAACATTTGCCATTAAATCGCCGATATAAGCCACCCCATAAACGAAGCAAATGCCTGTTGTACCATTTGTTTCAAAGTCGAAGCTGCTGCCATTGAGCACTTCCAAAATAGTTCCGTTTTCATCTGTTAAAATGTAAGCATAACTCATTCCATCACCACTTACGGCGGTTGTGCTAAATGATACCATATTGCTTTCGCCATCGCCCACACAAACTTCAATTTCGCTAAAGCCTTCTGAATTAACTGTGCCTGCATCTAAGTCGTCACAAGGATTCACTACTACATCACATTCAGAAGATGGTTTTTTGGTAATTCTAACGCCAGCAGTTGTTACACTCTGACATTGACTTGCTTGTATTGTGCTGATATTGCTACCAACATTTGCTGTTAAATCGCCAGTGTAAGCAACTCCAAAGATATAACAAACACCTGTAACACCATTTGCCTCAAAGTCAAAAGTATTTCCAGTTAAAACTTCTATAATATTTTCATTTTCATCTGCTAAAACATACACATAGGTCACACCATCTGTATTGGCTGTTGTACTGAAAGATACCATATCACTGTCGCCGTCTCCTACACAAACCTCAATTTCGCTAAAGCCTTCTGCATTTACAGTACCTGCATCTACACTAAGACAAGGGTTAGCAACACATTCAGAAGTCGGTAATTTTGTAATTTTTACTGTATTTATAGATACTCTTT
Source organism: Bacteroidota bacterium (assembly GCA_020631155.1). Classification (GTDB taxonomy): domain Bacteria; phylum Bacteroidota; class Bacteroidia; order Chitinophagales; family UBA2359; genus JAHDHV01. The sequence continues at coordinate 2,503 of JAHDHV010000280.1, forward strand.
CACAATCACTTGCCGTTACACTAGAGATATTATCCCCTATAGATGCTGTTAGATTACCTATATAAGCTACCCCATAAACATAACAAACACCTGTTGTTCCATTTGCTTCAAAATTGTAGCTATTGCCTGTCAAGACTTCTAGAATGATGTTGTTTTCATCTGTTAAAATATAAACATAGCTTTGTTGCTCGCTGATAATAGAGCTATTAAAAGTAATCAAGTCCATTTCGCCATCACCTACACAAACCTCTAATTCACTTACACCACCCACACTAACTGTACCTGCATCAATATCTTCACATGGGTCATTGGGTTGTACAATAATGCCATCACAATTTGGGAAGGTTTGTTTTGTAACTTTAATAGAGTTGATGGATAAGGCAGTACATTCATCGCTGTTAATGTCGTTTAAGTTCATGCCTACTTCAGCATTTAGGGAGCCTGTGTAAGCTAAACCATATACATAACATTCTGTTCCTGCTGAACCTTCAAAATCGTAACTTGTATCGTTGACAAGAGCGATGATGGTTCCGTTTTCATCTGTAATGAAATAAAGGTAGTTGACTCCGCTATCATTGGTAGCCATACTGCTGAAATCAATTACATTGCTCGCATCATTCCCATTACAGATGGTTACCTCTAAGCTATTACCAGAGCTTACCATACCACCATCTAAGTCACATTCAGGAGGTACGATTATGATTGGCTTACAATCTTCTTCTGCTTCTACTACAATACCTAATAGATTATCAGAACGGTCATAACATTCTGATGCACTGATACCATTGATATTATCTCCAATATTTGCATCTAAAGTACCTAAATAAACAATACCATATACTAGGTAATCGCCGGGAGGTAAATTATCGTAATCGTAGCTAGAACTATTCACTACATCTACAATAATTCCATTGGCATCTACAATAATAAAGGTATAAGATGCGCTACCGCCAGCTATGCCTGTTGTTGTAAAGAAGTATTCATTGGTTTCGTTGCTGTCTAAACAAATATTAGCAGAAAACTCACCATTCAAACTTAACAAACCGCCATCTATGGTGCTACACGCGCTACAAATAGGTACTACTTGTTTGATAACCATTACCCCTTCATTGGTTAAATCGTAACATTCGGTAGCTGCAAGGCTTGTAATGTCTTGTCCATTAATAGCTATCAAATCACCAACAAAAGCAACACCATATACATAGCAGTTTTGCAGTTGTGAATTACTAAAGTCATAAGTTCCTTCACCAAAGCTATCTAAAATAACCCCTTTATCGTCAGTTAATACATAACCATAGCTTACTCCTTCGGTGCTTTCTCCTTGCACATTAAAAGTAATAACATTGCTGGTAGGGTCGCCTAGGCAAATTTCGATTTGTACTTCGCCATTTGCGGTAATTGTTCCAGCTTCAATACCATCACAAGGATCGGTAGGTGTTACCCCACAATTAGGAATGACTTCTTTAATGACTTGAATGGATTCGCTAGTTAAATCGTAACATTCTGTAGCTACAACGGTTGTGATTTCCTCGCCGGGCATGGCAATTAAATCGCCTGAATAAGCAACCCCATACACATAACAAATACCTAGTCCAGCATTGCTGAAATCATAAGTTGGACCTTGGAATCCTCCTTCAATCACTCCTTTTGCATCAGTAATAATAAATACATAATTTGTTCCGCCATTTTCACCATTTACCGTAAAGGTCAATTCATCACTGGTAGCATCTCCCAAACAAAGCTCAATAGTAGTTGCCCCGTCTACATCAATTGTTCCTGCGGTTAATCCCTCACAAGGATCAGTAGGTGGAGTTACATCGCCACAATTCGGCACTACTTCTTTAATTACTTGTACATAGGTAGCTGACAAATCGTAGCAATCTGTTGCGACTACCGTATTAATTGTTTCACCGGGTATTGCAACTAGATCGCCCACATAAGCAACCCCATACACATAGCAAATGCCTAGTCCTGAATTACTAAAATCGTAATCAGTTCCCATAAATCCACCTTGAATAAGTCCTTTTTCGTTGGTAATTACATAAGCATATGACACATCACTGTCGCTAGTATTGCTAAAGGTTAATATATCGCTGGTATCATCACCTAAGCAAAGCGTTATCTCATTTTCACCTGCCACACTTACAGCACCACCATCAATATTGGTACAAGGGTCTCCCACGCAATCGGCGATGGTTACTGTAGTTGCCATTGAACATTCGGTAATGGCAAAACAATCTCCCATTAAAGTAGAAGGCGGTGCGTCACCAACATTTGCCGAATAACTACCATCATGAGATACCCCATGAATACAATATTCCCCAACTCCTAGGTCTTCTAGGTTGGGGGCATTTCCATAGTATACTACTTGATTACTTGCATTATCTATCACAATAAAATCGTAAACACCAGTATTAGAAGAAATACTTGCTCCCTCTACAGAGAAACTAATCGGATTGCCACCGACTAAACAAACTGTAACGGGTACTGTTCCGCTTGTGATGATAGTACCTGCAACTGCTTGACAGCAATCTGGGGAGGTGACATTAACGACTGCGCTACAATTGGTATCATCATCATCTTTAAAAGTAAATACATATTCTGCCATTCCATTATCACCTTGAAATGGCCCTATATCTACAGGATCGCCATAATTAAACGTATAAGTTCCAACCACATTTCCTGTAACTGCTTCGGAAGCTGTAATGGTAAAACTATTGCCGCCATTACTTACTGTATATCCAAAACTCACATTAAATTCATCGTTTTCTGTACAAGCACTTGGCGTTGTAGAATCAACGACCAATAAACAAGCTTGCGCTGCACAGTCTGGTGCGCGCAAAATGGTGGAGGTTGCCGTACAATTGCTATCCTCATTATCTCTTAGCGTAAACGTATATACTGTTGCTCCATCTCCGTCAAAAGGCCCGACCATCACCGTTTCACCATAATTAAATGTTCCTAAATTTGTGTTATTTTGATCAAACATATCAAAGCTAGTGGTATTGGTATTGGCAGTATAACCAACCTCTACCATAAACTGCCCATTATCATCACAAGCCTGCGCCACAATGCCATCAATAGCAACATCGCAAGTGACTACAGGACATTTAGGAGCAATGACAGGATTGCTGACGGCAATACAAGTTGGGTCATCAACATCGCTAAAAGTAAACACATATTCTGTCGTTCCGTCACCATTAAAAGGACCTGCTTCTACTGCTTGGCCGTAGTTGAAGGGGCCGTAACTCACATTATTTTGGTCTGTAATTAAAAATTGTGTAGCGGTAATAGGCGTTTCTGCTGTATAATCAAAAGTGGCCATAAACTGGTCATTGTCATCACAAGAGCTCAAACTCACACCATTAATTACAATATTACAAGTTCGTTGATTACAAAAAGGAGCAGTAATTTGAGTTGTTGTTGTGGCACAAGAATTATTATCATCATCTGTTAGCGTAAAACTATAAGTTGTAGCACCATCACCGGGGAAAGTACCAACGATTACCCCTTGTCCATACTCAAAATTTCCTACATTGTTACCATTTTGGTCGCTTACTGTAAATCTACCGGGTGGCACTAGGCCTGTTGTAGAATAAGAAATACTAACCAAAAATTCATCATTTCCATCACATCCACCTGCTTGTATATCATCAACAGTGATGCTACATCCTGTACAACTATAATTGGTTGTATAAAAATTATTGAGGGTTAGACAGGCATCAGGAAGTGAGGTATTCAAATCTGTACCTATTGTTATTTGATAATCTAATGTACCACTTTCCCCATCACTCAAATCGCCATTGGCGTAGGGGTCGGCAGATGCCAATGTAGCCACAGGTAAATTATTAGGGTCGCAATCGCTACTAGGCACAAAGCGCGGGGGGCTTGTACAATCACCAGCATTGAAAGAGCCTGTATTTGCCATATCGGGGAGTGCATACCATTCTACTGCATTAGAAGCGACTTGTGCTGTTGCACAATCTGTACCCGCTAAGGCAGGAGCATTATCTACCACAAATTTTACATAATATAATACCATATTACAATCATTAGATTGAGTAGGAGGTATTCCTGCTGTTCCTTCACCAGCAAAAGGATCAAAATTGGCATCTGTAGACCAAAACGTAGTTATTTCATTTTCCAAGGCCTCACCATCTACTCCGTTTGGTATATTTTCACTAGCAATTCCATACCCTACACCATTAACACAATTAATACCGGGGTCAATTGCATTGTATACATCTGTAAAGCTTAGGGTACATTGCGCTTTACCGATGTAGTTCATGAGTAAAAAAACAAAAATTAAACAACTAATTGAGGTATATCTCTCTTTCATAGCTAGAGTATTTATTATTATTTCTTGCTTATTTATTTCAAATAATTATTAAACTTAAAGTCATCTTCTAAACAAAGTGACCTTTTTCAAGTTTTACTTGTTTATCATTGGTTTTTTTGAAGAAAATCCTTACTTGTATTTGTTGAATGGGTAATTGAGTAAGCAAAAAATGTTAGTAGCGTATTTTACCGATTATGAATATCAATAACTATTCCATTTTCACAACTACATAAACAAAAACACTTATATAAAATCATTTCACACTTTTACTTTTAATTAGTTTGACTAAGCTAAGTTTCTGATTATTCACTTTTTACAGCATCTATTTTTTATTATACCAGCCCAAATAAAAGGAATTTTATTGAGCTTTTTTTTTAAAAATAACAAAATAATGATAATTTAATTTACAAAAAAAACAATGCAAATTAAGCATACTTATTCAAAAGTATGTTAAGTAATAAGCTACTAAACAATTAGTTAGGAATTTTGAGAGGAAGGAGAAGCACAGTAAATGCACTATAAAAAAACTAATCTTTTTTATATCATAGTGTAATACTGATATATTATTTACTTCAAGTGTCTGCTTAATGAAACTATGAGTGTAATTTTTAGGCAGCTAAATTGTATTTGGACATTACAATGACAGAAACCTGAATTTGAAGCTATTAATTTTATTTATTAAGATAAAAAATTAATATTCTATTAAATACTAACTTATTATTACCTGACTAATACTCTATATAATAGACATCTACAAGTAGCTGCCTATATGCTGAACAATGATTTTGAATGTATTTTTAACAACACATTTCTCACTGTTAAGTTTGAATATGATTCATCAAGTTACTAGGTGTTACGGATAGAATGAAAATAGGTTCCCAAATGTAGCACATAAAATTTTACAACAAGTGTTTTTTTCTTGTTAAAAAATATACAAAACAAAAAATATAGGCTAGACCTTGTTATACTTATAAATTATTGAATTACTGATTTGTTCAGAAGTATAGGACACAATAACAAAACGGAACGAATGTGTCAAGAATTTAGGGAATCGCAAAGTATTTTTTATATGAAAAAAAAATTTACTTTTCCAAAAAAACAAAATAGTCTCTTTTTATTGGCTTTGAAGAGCGACCTTGAAAGTTTTTGCGTTAAGAAAATTGGAATAAATATCGTTAAGAAATATCCGCAGTGATACGGGTTTTAAAAGCCTAGTGAATTTAAATTAAAGTTTTAATTGTTGATTATCAAATACTTATTTTGATTCAAGCAAAGAGTAGCACCTTAGGAGATTTTAGATATTTATTTTAAAAGGGTACACAAATTAAAACAATAGTTTTTTTGAATGTTGAGTTGGTTT
>JAHDHV010000281.1 GCA_020631155.1 Bacteroidota bacterium
AGTCTAAAAGTCTAAAAGTCTAAAAGTCTAAAAGTCTAAAAGTCTAAAAGTCTAAGTAGCAATTTTAGAAACAAAGTGTTAGGTTAAAAATGAAACATGCTTTAGCTAATTATTAATTTTAATGATAAAAATAAATAATATCAAAGTCTCAAATCTCATGTTTCCCATCTTATATCTCATATACCAATTCATTTAGAGTTTGGAGCTAAGTTGGTTTTTTGCGTTTTATTTTATTGATTAAAATAATAGTAATATAATTTAACTTTGTATATTGTTGATTAAAAAAAAATCAAAAGGGTACACAAAAGTCATCATTTTTTCATAAAGCAGATTCATGAATCTGCTTTATGAAAAAGAAGCGCAGGCAGGTTAAAAATCGGTAGCAAAGCGCAGGTTTGAAGCGTGGGAACGATATTTTTGACAAGCGTTTTTGCTTACTTTTTGGGCGAAGGCAAAAAGTAAGTCGCCGAAGGCAATCATGGGATTACAGACGATATTTTCGGCGAGAGATTCAGTAATATTTAAACCTATTTACCCCTAAACAAAGCAAGTTAACACCCAAAAAAACTACTTGCTTAATTTGTGTACCCTTTTAAAAAAAATAGTAAGCGTTAGTTTTAAAATTTATTTAAAAAATAAAAACCTTAAAACCTTGCAACTTTGCAACCTTCCAAACTCCAAAATTCATAAATAATCACAAACATGCCAGACCAACCACCCAAAGACCCACAAGAAGAGTTAAATGAAGAAGGGACATCCCAAAACAATGATTCTATTGAAGAAACAAATTCCGAGCTAACAAACGATCAAGCACCAACAAAAGAACCCATACAGGAGGTGCTAGAAGAAAATACACAGGAAGAAGAACCCCCACCTAAACGAAGGCGAGGAGGAGGTTTAAGAGAAAATATTACTGTTAAAATGCTCACCATTGGGCTATTAACCCTGCTATTGCTCGTTCCTGCCACCATGATACAATACTTAATACAAGAACGGCAGAAAACGCGTGACACAGCTATGAGTGAAATAAGTGCAAAGTGGGGAAGGGTGCAGACCATCGGCGGACCTGTACTAACCATTCCCTATGAAAAAGTAAACAAAACTTCAGGTAAAACGGAATCTGTAGGTTTCGCTCATTTTTTGCCCGATGAACTCAATATCACAGGCAATGTAGATGCCAAAACTCGCTATCGAAGCATCTATCAAGCAGTGCTTTACAATACAAAATTAGACATCAAAGGTGTTTTCCCACAACCTACCGCCGACCACATCAAAAATGGCAAACTCCGTTGGAAAGAAGCCTTTCTGTCACTTGGCATCCCCGATATGCAAGGCATTAATGAGCGCATCAACTTAAACTGGAATAAGGAAAAACTGTACTTTGAACCCGGTATTCCCAATTCCAATATTTTTCTATCAGGCGTGAGTATTCCCGTACCTTTGGAAAAAAGTAAAGCAGATTCCTTAAAAAAAGCAGGCGAAGAACAACAATATACCTTTGATTTACAATTGGATTTAAACGGTAGTGAAGCCCTCAATTTCATTCCTTTAGGCAAAGAAACCAACGTACAACTCCAATCAGAATGGTCGAACCCAAGCTTTGACGGCGCGTTTCTACCAGACGAGCGCGAAATCAATCCAGATAGTTTTTCGGCAGCATGGAAAGTGCTCCACCTCAACCGAAACTACCCCCAAAAATGGGTGGGCAAAATCTATAAAGTAGAAAAATCCATGTTTGGAGTACGCCTCATCACCCCCGTTGACGAATACCAGAAAAACACGCGCTCTTCCAAGTATGCCATCATGTTTTTAGCCCTCACCTTTATGGTATTCTTTTTTGTAGAAATCCGCAACAAAACACGTATGCACCCCATACAATATCTGTTGGTCGGTTTAGGATTATGTCTATTTTACTTGCTCCTACTCGCCCTTTCCGAGCACATTTCCTTCAACAAAGCCTATTTAGTCGCCAGCACTGGCATCATACTATTAATCACCCTTTACAGCCACACCATTTTCAGCAACAAAATACTAACCCTCGTAATGGGTGTATTTTTAACAGCACTATACATCTTTTTATTCTGCATTTTACAACTACAAGACTACTCCCTACTCATGGGCAGCATCGGCTTATTCATCATGTTAGCCCTCGTCATGTACTTCTCCCGAAACATTGACTGGTACACCGTAGGCACAAAACCGTAAGGTCGAATTTATTCGCCCCCTAAATACCCAAAAAAACCGCCTAAGTTTTATGATTTTTCGTAAAATTTAGGCGGTTTTTTCTGTAACGATCTGACCCATGCATGTGATCAGATTAGCCGTCATAGTAGCTACAAGTGCCTGACAAAAAAGAAATAATACATATAATAAGCATTTAGGCAAAATTAGTTATCTCAAGTCTTCTGTCTCAAATCTTATGTCTTGCTACTTACCCATTGTTATTCAAATTTTTTTTGCATTTTTTTTTAAAAAAAACTTAGCAAGAAAAAAACAGATAAAAAACTAACTGACAATACACTTATAGTTTATTTATTTTTTAAATATGCAAGAAAAGCACTTTGCAAGCATAAAAATATTTTTAAAAAACAATAAATTCACCTAGTTTTGTGTTTAGTTAACATTAGTTAATTAGCAGATTGTCAAACTATAGCAATTGACAGTTTAAAAACAAAACTAAGTACATAAGCGTAAATAAGCATCATTTTTGAGATCTGTAATTTTTTCGTCAGACGAGGCAAAAAACGCAGGCATAGCCTGAGCTATGGTGAGTATTTTTAACGAAGTATGACGGAAAAAGAACTTCTCAAAGATGTATTGATTATTTTTGTTTAGGTACTAATAATCCCCTAACTCCCTATTATGAGCAAAAGCCAACCTACGCGCTTTTCCATAAAGCGTATAATATCATATATTGCCCCCCCTGTTTTTTGACCGCAGGCAGAGGGCGAGGACCGCCTATATTTTGAATGAATTTCCACACTCATATTCAACTTACCTATGATTTTTTAAGTCTTATTTGATGGCTTAAAATTTCTTTTATTTTTAATAAATTCATTCAAAAAAATAAAAACTAATCTACCATGAAAAAAATTTCTTTCATAATCTTTTTTTGCTTGATAACAACTATGGTTATGGGGCAGAGTGATACTTTAAGGCTAGAAGATATAGCAAAAAAACATAGTACAGCCAACAGGATTTACATTAAGAAGAATATTGACCTAAACATCAAAACTCTTTTTGAAGACTTCAAAAAAGATTTTGGTTTAAGTGATAATGATAGTATTGGACTTAAAGTAGTTGTGCCGCCTTCAAAAGCTTGTCCTAATTGTTTAACTCATAAATACTTGCAATATTACAAAGGAGTTCCAGTTATGGGTACTACTCATCATGTGAATATATTAAATGATAGAGTTAAGAGCATTACACTCCGTACAGTAAAAGGCTTAAACTTAGATGTTGCACCTAAATTATCTGTAACAGAAGCCTCAGAAATTGCTTTTAAACATTTAGGCGTTCCTGAAAAACATAGACGAACACCCATCCCATATATAGATGAGTATGATGAAGTAGAACAAGAAAATGCAGAAGAGAAGACAGAGGAGAAGGATGGTTTTTCCGCACCAACATATGCTTTGGGCATTGTTCATCCCAATACAAGAACCAATGAAGGTAGAGAAAATGCAGAAGAGTATCAATTAACCTATCGCTTTGTGATTTTTGTTACCGCTTCAACAAATGGAAGTAAATTTGGCCCTCATCATATATTTGTAAATGCACATACAGGTGAGATTGTGATTAGTAGTCATGCTGTTTATCATTTCTAAAGGTTTTTATAAAAATAGATTATGTTTATTGTATTTTTAATAAAAAAATAAGTAATTATGTATTTATTTTTAAAATACGCAAGTATGCTATTATTAGTAGGATATTTGCTGCCCTACCCTTGCATGGCACAACAAAATATTGCTAAAGCAAACGCCAAATTAGAGATTAAAGAAATAGGTAGACAAACTGTTTCTGTTCCGTCGATTTCTGAGGAAAACCCCTCAGTAATCTTTAATACAAATAAAGAAATAACCCAAAACTATAAATGTAGGGCAGACTTTGATGGAGTTAATAAATTAGCCGTACGCTTAGAGGATGGTACCACTTTTCCAATCAAAATGCTTAGTGGTAATACTAAAATTTCCACTGATGGAAATAGAATATTTAATATAGGGTTCCATCCTATGAGACAAGCTGGATACATTGCTATTGAAATTTTAGATAGACAAGGCAAGGTTATTAAATACTGTGAAACTGATTTGTTTTCACAAACTAACCCTAGAAGCATAGAGTTTCAGAATGATGGTACATTTTGGATTGCAGGACTACGTTATGAAGCACTACCTGAGACTGTCAAAGGATCAAGAAGAGCTAAAAGTAAAGTTGTTTTAATGCACTTTGACACCAATGGCAACCAACTTAATGAAATCGAGACTCCTACATATGAAAATAATTTCACTACTAATAGCTTTGCCATTGCTCCTAATGGGCAGTATCTGGCGATAAACATACTTACTGTAGAAACGATTAAAAGACAGACGAATATTGTTAATACAAGAAACCCATCTGTAGAGGTGAAACAAAAATTGATAAGTGGAGACGAAATAGTATCAAAATATTTTTTCTTTAATAAGAGTGGGAAGCTAATATATAAGGAAGATATGACTTGGCGTATTGACTTTATTAAATTTATTGATAAGGATAAATTTGTATTACTTGATAAAGATGAATGTGGTATTTATCATATTGATACCCAAGGAAATGTCATAAAAAAAATGGAAGCTAATATGGCTCATTTACTAGGATATGATTCACGAAGAACACTAAAAAATTTGCTTCCTCTAAATGACGCACAATTAGTCATCCTATACGAAAAGTATCCTAAAGATAGAACACAGGAAAGTGGAGAAATTAGAAACTATCAGTTGGTTATAGTAGATATGCAACAAGCTAAAATTTTAGCAGAGCATCATTTTAAAGCTCCTTTACCATGGCATGTTCACAAAAACTTAACCATTAAAGACAATGTATTAAGTGTTTTAACCAGAAAAGAAAATATCCAATTTGAGTTAAAGGAAAAATAATTATGCAATATCATCAATTTTAAAGTCTTTCTTGGTAAAGAAAATTCACGAATTTCCTCCTAATCCCTAAATTCACGCCTTCTAGTTCCTTCACAACCCCTTCTACCATGCCTATGTCATAAATAGTCCTCAAGCAAAAACCTAGGTATGAACAAAGTTTTTATTTTATTGATTATCAAAGCATTAAGCTCCAATTAATTATAACAAAAGGCTTTTTGCTTAATTCATTTTCCTTTATTTTTTAAAAGCTTAAACAATATTTTTTTTAGCTTTTGTTAAAAAAACTGTATTTTTTTGCCCTTTTTTATCCTAAAGATGCGTAATAATTTCTATATTTGCGTAAACTGACAATACTTTATACAGTACCTATAAAGTATTGCTTCATGTTACTAAGTAACAAGTTTAGATTTTGGAAGAAATTACTGTTAGAAATAGGGTACTAAATATTCAAGTGCATTTCAATTTTTAAGTAAATAAAATGTGCTGATTATTAGTGTACTAAACAATGTGAATATAGTAATTTAAGATTAAAAACCTTTCAACTTTTTAACCTTAAACCTTCCAACTACTAAAGTGTAAAAGCTATTATCTTTTCACCAAACCAATTCAAAAATGGCACTTCATGGTCCAAACTCAACTAAATTATGGCAATTACTCTTAACAGTTGTTTTACTGTTAACATGCGCTCTACCACCTACTACCAACGCTTTTACCTCCCCTGAAACATCCAATACCCACTATAATATCTTCAATAATGGAACAACAACTCTTGTTGTCCCACTTCAAAATTTTGCTAAAATCCATCATTTTCAAGTCCTTGATGGCCAAATATATATCAATAACGAAAAAATAAATACAGTTGATGCTCAATTAGATTACAATATAAAAATGCTCACTCCTTATGAGCTTAGTTTGCAAAATATTCCTAGCAATTATAATGCACTAGAAGTTACTGATGCAGTGATTGAAGTAGAGGAAGAAGATGCAACAAAAGCTAGTGATACCAAAAAGGAAATAGTAGAAGAAAAGGAAAGTACAGAAAAAGAAAGTAGTACTTCCTTAAAAGATACTAATAAAGTTAAGGATGAAGCAGAGGAAGTTCTAGTAAAATTGCAATCACCAGAGCACATCAACTTGATTAAGAGTGCTAAAGAGACCATTGATAATTTGGTCAAAAGCAATCATCTGCTAAATAAAATGGCCTATAAAATAGCTTGGTCAACAGCAGGTAATTTGTATGTTACTTTGTTAGATGCTGCGGCAAATATACAAATTGTGCCAAGTGTAGTGAATGAAAAAGCGATGTTATTGGTCAATGCAAGTGTTGATGAAGCTACAACAGAACCTTTAGCCCTTTCATTAAGTAATGCTCAAGTCGATGGAATAGAAAAAACATCTTCAAAGGTGGTGAAAGAGGAAATAACTGCTGTTGAAAAGGATGAAGAAAAGGTGCAATTATTAAAAAATGAAATAATTGCTACTGAGGAAAGTCAGCCTGTTTTAAGCAAAGAAGAAGAAGTGACTAAGGTAGTAGATACCAAAAATGAAAAAGACATTGCAAATAAACCCTTGATAACCAAAAGAGTAATTGAATTGCCGCCACAAAAGTTGTTCCCTAATTTATGGGTAGAAGTAGCTAACCGCTTTATTCCTAAAACAACTCATCGCATCATTCCAACTACTCGAACAAAAGGATTAAGTACAATATGGATGCACCAAGTATTGCCTATTGAGGAAGATGTCAAAATTGTAGATGGCATTTACTACTATGATGGTTTACCTGCGGAGGAATATCACGCCAATCAAAAAATTAATCGCCATGAATCGCTTCCACCAGAGCCAATGGAGACAATTACTTTAAATATGGGTAACAATTTAAAGGTAGGTGCAGGTCTAACAGCTCCGCCGCCGCCAACTCCTGAAGCTCCAAAAGTTGTTTATATTGACAATATTCCATATGTAAATGGGTGGAGAATATCTAAAGCAGAAGCAGATGCAGTTTGTGCGATGTCGAAAGGCGAGAGAACAAACAGATATTCGTTGAATGCAGACACAGGTGACGATGCAGTAGCAAGTTATCGAATTGTATTTCGCAATAAAAACAGAGGATATAGTAATAGGGGAGTGCAAAAAGTGGCTTTGACAGACATCAATAAAGGTGGAAAACCTTGTCATGCTCACTATGGTTTCAACTGGAATACCAAAAAAGCACATCCATACAAATACAAGCTCTCTGAAATGCCTGATACTGTTGTGGTATTACTCCCCAAAGGCGTAGGCACCGACTTTGATATGCCGATTCGCGGTCGGGTAACTTCCCATTTTGGAATGCGCTGGGGCCGCCCTCACAATGGCATTGATTTAGATTTGGATACTGGCGATGCGGTAAAAGCTGCCTTCAAAGGGCGAGTACGTTGCTCTTACTACTCTAAAAGCTACGGAAACATTATTATCATCCGCCATTACAATGGTTTAGAAACCTACTATGCTCACCTATCACGTCGCGATGTTAGAGTGAATGAATATGTAGAGGCAGGTCAGGTAATCGGGCTTGGCGGAAGCACCGGACGTTCAACAGGTAGTCACCTACATTTTGAAGTACGCTATAAAGGACACCCTATCAACCCTGCACAGGTGGTTAATTTATCCACTTTCCGCCTTCATGGACACACCTTTATCATTGATCGAAACAGCAGCAGCCCTAGCAACCCATATAGTAATAAACACTATGCTGGCGGCAGTCACTGGTCAGTGGAAACAGCAAGCGCAGGTAAAGGACACTATGGACATTCACACTACAACAGTAGCAAACGTTCAAAGAGTAAAAAAACATCTCGCTCCTCCAAAAAATACCACAAAGTAAGACGCGGTGATTCACTTTCTAAAATCGCTCAACGTTATGGAACTTCCATGAGAAGAATTTGTAGCTTAAACGGAATTTCAAAACGAACTACTTTAAAAGTAGGTAGAAGTTTACGAGTAAGATAGAACGGGTTTGATGTTTTTGAAAAAATAAAAT
>JAHDHV010000282.1 GCA_020631155.1 Bacteroidota bacterium
AGAAAAAATATAAAAACTGTATTCAAAAAATTAAAAGTCTTGGTTTGCGAGATGACTTCAATTATCTGTCGCATAAAATTTTGCTGGTAAAAGCCTATTATGAAAGTGAAAAGAATGAAGAATTATTTAACCTGTTAAATACTTTTATGGCTTTTCTACGAAATCATCAAAAAACCCTACCCGAAAGCTTCTTTTCTACTTATCGAAATTTTATCCAAATCACTAAACAACTGCTCCGCTTTCGGGAAGAAGAAATTGCACTATCCAAGTCAGATAAAAGGACGCGACAGGCGGAAATACAAGCAGATTTTGATACTTTAAGGCCGCTTACACAGCAAAATTGGTTGCAGCAAAAGGTGGTGAGGCTTTATGGGTAGGTACTTAGACATGAGACATGAGACATGAGATAATTAACTTACTATCAATAACTTATGATATGTCTAATGTCTAATGATTGTTTAATTTTGTCTAGTTACTTAAATATTGAAAAACGTTGATTCGTGATTAGGTGTTTTATAACGGCTAAAACCTCCTAATCACGAATCAACGTTTTTCATAGTGAGCATTTAATAAAATCAACACTTTTAAATTGAAAGAAAATCGTAATTTACCATTATCAATTTATTTAGTAGCGAATTATTTTAATATACGAAACTTTTCCTAATAGTCCATTATCATGGTAATGTGTCAGTGAATAATATTCATTGGAGTGGGTCTTTTCTAAACCCTCATTTATAACAATAACTTCATCTGCTTCTATATCTTTTTTAACATATATCCTAGTCCAATCATCATCAGTTTTTCCACAATCATCGTCATACAAATAAATATAAGTACCTTTAGGAACCATTGATAAGGCTACTCCTCGAATTTCGTCATTTGACCAATTCCATCTATTTTTACAATGAATTCTCATCGTTCCTCTAAAAGATTTTCCTACTGGCATCTTCCATGCGGCACCATCACAATTTGTATCGTCTTCATAGAAAATAATACCCTTGGTTTGGAAACTCTTACATTCCGCATCATTACTCAAAATAGACAAGGAGCCGCCCTTGTGTGACCTACGTACTACTAAAGTTTCCTTAGCATCCCCATTAAAAAATTCTGGTTTGTAGGTAGGCCCGACTGGCCCATTCCCGGGGGCGGGTCCCCATCCTAACTCCCCCCAAAAACCTGAATATTTTGCCCAATATGGAACGCTTGTATTGCCACAACCAAAGAAATCGCAATCACTTACATAATAATTGTTATTATTCCAAGTCTTGCAGGATGGACCAGTATCGGAAGTTCGATCTGGAGCAGTTCCGCCTGTCACTTCAATTCTCCAATACGTTTTAGCTCTTGGGTAACTGGCATGTGAGCCTTTGGCTGAATATACAATTGGATGTGTTCTTGTAGAAGACAAACTGCCTATACTACTACCACTGTCATTTGACCATTTTACTTCATTAGTATCATACCATCTACCTTCATCCTCATGTGCAGCCATGAAAACTCGACTTGGCAGACTTCCTGAAAGCTCAATCGTAATGTGTTCCCAATCACCTTCATGTGCACCGATTGACATGCAAGCAGGATTATTTATATAAGGTGCAAATGGAGCACCAACGCAAAGATGATTATATGGATAAAAGAACCAATACTGAATATACCTTTTACCATTTGGTCCTGTTCTTTCATTCATTAATATTCTCAACTCACTTAAATTAGAATTTCCCTTTCTAGTAGTATACTCTTGGCTGTTGTTTGGAATTTGAAGATAAAAATTAGACCTGTGATTGTTCCCAGATTTTTCATAATGTTTTCTACATGAGGAACTTCCTTCTGTCATTAGTCGGTTGTTCATATTCAAAAAATTGACTGCCCCTCCCCCTAAAAAGTTCTGATCACTACCCTCTTTCGTAAATTTCATCTCTACCCGATTAACAAACCAGTCTGGGGATGAAGGAAAATAAATTTCATGATGATGAAGTTTAAGCCAAGGTGCAAATTTCTCTGCATCTCCTAATGTCTTAAAGCTTTTTTCCATATTATCTTCTAGCAAGTCATCTTCTAAAATTTTATCTTCCTTAGCACAATTTGTAAATAACAATAGTGTTAGCATAGTGAACAAAATGAATTTTAAATTTTTCATGTTTTTCTTTTTAGTATTGATTAATAATATCAGGTAGAGGTTTCTGAAATAGACTTTTGAGTTAGTAATATTCACTTTCTTCAGAGAGCTCAGTTATCATAGATATTTCTCAATATCTTACAGATAAAAGACTTATTAGTTAGTTATTTATCCCAACTTTGTCATACAAAAGTCCCCTCACATTAGGCTTAAATATTATAAGATATTGATTTTCAATACTTTTTGTGCTAAAAAAAACAAAAAAATCTCTTATTTACGTTTTTACGAGTAAACAAGAGATTGGAGATTTATGAAATATTTTTTAATATATAGGTGAGATTATTTTAGAGATTTTTTTTCATTCTTTTATTTTTTTTATCAGAAAAATACAAAAACTGTATTCAAAAAAAAAATCTTGTTTTGCGAGAAAAAGGGTATGTTTCAAATCCTGTGCTTTTCTACCAAACAGTTTGTAGCTATTTTAACAGTTCATGGATTCGTGATTAGTAGATTAGTTGATTCGTATTTCGGCACTTTTTTGATAGTTGGTTTCTTTTTGAATAATTTCTGTAACGAAGGCTTTAGCCGTCATAGCTTGATAAATAGTTTTAGATTGTTCTGGCCCCATTCAAAAACGTAGATTCGTGATTTCAAAAGGGTACACAAAAGTCATCATTTTTTCGTAAAGCAGATTCATCAATCTGCTTTACGAAAAAGAAGCGCAGGCAGGTCAAAAATCGGTAGCAATGCGCAGGCCTGAAGCGCAGGAACGATATTTTTGACAAGCGTTTTTGCTTACTTTTTTCGCGATTGCAAAAAGTAAGTCGCCGAAGGCAATCATGGGATTACACACGATATTTTCGGCGAGAGATTCAGTAATATTTAAACCTATTTACCCCTAAACTAAGCAAGTTAACACCCAAAAAAACTTCTTGCTTAATTTGTGTACCCTTTTAAAATCACGAATCCACGAACTGTAGTTCCCTAACTATCAGCTTCCAACTGTTGAATTTTCTCCTCGATCTGGGTGATATAAGGATCGAGTTTTTTAACACCTCTTTGGTTAAGATAGTACATAAAGTAGGATAAAGCACCGATACTCAACAAATAAATTACGCCAAAAGGTGACAGTCCATAGCATCCCAAGCTCATGATAATAAGCGGAATCACTATGGGTAAAATATACCAATACAAGATGTTTTTTCCCAAATTTTGTTCTCTTTTCAGATAGTTGCGAGTCTGGAGGAGTTGGTCCTTAATGCTTATGGAATGGTCAATGCTTTGTTTGGAATTGCGGACAGTTACTAGCTTGTAAATAATAAATAGTGTGGCTAGAATAATCAGTAGGATGCCCAGTTTTTCGAGCCCACTTTGGGCAGAAAAAAATCGCATACCAAATAGTACAATAAGAAAGATGCCAACACCTATTTCTCTTATATTTCTCCATTTGAGGGAGTTATCAATTTTTTTAAGTTCTAGGTTCATATCATTTAATATTTTATGTTGATCAAATTGGATGTGCTCCTTTTCTGGAGCATTCTTCCATATGTTTTTTAATTCATTATCTTCCATGGCAGGTTTTAATTTTGTCCAAAAATTCACGCTCCATATGTTGCAAACAAATGAGTAATTGTTTTTTAATTCGTTTGATTTTTACGGCAACATGATTGGCGGAGAGCCCCACAATTTCAGCGATTTCCTTATAAGGTAAATCTTCCAAGAAAAGCACAATTATTGACCTATCTGTTTCCTCTAATTTGCTGATACAATGGTAGAGATGTTCGTATTTTTCGTCCTTAGAAATGTCCAAAACAGCTGCTAAATGTACACTCTCCAGTTTGGTTTTACGCTTTTGTACTTGCTCATATTTGGAGCGCATACAAACATTCAGCGTAATGCGATAAAGCCATGTGTTAATACTCGCTCGATGCTCGAAACTCGGTAGATTTTTCCAAATATTGAGCAACACATCCTGCACCAAATCTCTTTGGTCTTCGCAATTTTTGGCATAGACGGAGCAGATACGATTGATTTTGCTTTTGTTTTGCTCAACCAGCATTAAAAAAGTTTTTTCGTTTGTGTTCATGGCTTTGTGTTGTCTATTTTTATTAGTGACACAAAGGCTTGGAAATATGACAGATGAGGGGGAGTTTTTTAAAATTTTTTAGACACTTATAGGAGAATAATTATTGTTTAATGCATAAGTTTTTAATTAACAGATATTTATGTCTTGAAAAAGGGTGCGACCCCGCTGGGGTCGTATAATCAGGTCGTTATGTCCAGCTAACATACTTTGACCCTGCTAGGGTCATTTATTGACTAGTGACCGCAGAGCGGTCAAAGTATGTTAGAAAGATACAACTGGCTTATCTAATCAAGAAAAGGCAGAAAAGTATTTTTATAGAGGAAATGCTTATTTTAAGATAAAAGACTTCGAAAAAACGATAAAAGACTTTAATAAAGCTATTGAATTAGACTCTAAGAATAATAATTTTTATAATACAAAAGAGATAGTGAATGAATTTTTGAATAAAATAAATGAAATTATAAGTGACTATACAAAAGCTATTGAATTAGACCCTAAAAATGCAAAAGCTTATAATGATAGAGGAGGGGCTTATCATGATTTAAAAGAGTATGAAAAAGCAATAGTTGATTATACAAAAGCTATTGAATTAGACCCTAAATTTACCAATGCTTATAATAATAGAGGAGCAGCTTTTTTTTATTTAAAAGAGTATGAAAAAGCGATAAAGGACTATACAAAAGCCATCAAATTAGACCCTAAATTTACCAATGCTTATAATAATTGTGCTTATGCATACCTAAAAACAGGTACTTTAGGTAAAGCAAAAGAATATCTAACTACTTCCGAAAAATTGGATAGTAGTAATGGTTGGGTGTATAAAAATTGGGCTTATTATTTTGCATTACAAAACCAAGAAACTAAGGCACTTCAAAACTTGCAAAAAGCAGTTGAGCTAGGTTATGATGATAAAGAATGGTTACAAACAGAACCTTTGTTAGAAAAACTTAGCCATACAGCAACCTTTCAAAAAATAGTGGGAAGTATTCAGTAGTTTTAAAAGCGTACACAAATTAAAGAAACAGTTTCATTGAATGTTGAGTTACTTTGTTTTATAGGTAAATGAGTTTAAATACTACTGAATCCCTCGCCGAAAACATTGTCTGTAATTCCATGATTGCCTTCGGCGACTTACTTTTTGCAGTCGCCCAAAAAGTAAGCAAAAACGCTTGTCAAAAATATCGTTCCCACGCTTCAGGCCTGCGCTTTGCTACCGATTTTTGACCTGCCTGCGCTTCTTTTTCCTAAAACAGATTCACGAATCTGTTTTAGGAAAAAAAGATGACTTTTGTGTACCCTTCTGAATCAATAATGATCAAAAGTCTCTACTGAATGGGTGTTTCTATTTTTTTCTATACAAAAAAAAATCACTCCACTACCACCACTTTCTCCATTACCTGCTCCCTCATTTTTTCCTCTACTATCTTCACAAAATAAGTCCCTACAGCCAATTCAGGGATTTGAATGTAATGTTGATTTTGGGTATTACTTTGCTGTTCCAATATCATTTTTCCCGAAATATCATACAATTGAATCAAAATAGGCTGTTGATTGGGATAGGTTATGTTTAATTGCTGATTAGTGGAAATTGGGTTGGGGGAGATTTGCAGGCTTCTATCAACGGGTTTATTGACGTGGATACTTGTCGGATAAACTGCAAAATCATCGGTGCAAAGCGTTAGTTCTGTGGCGATGCTATTGGTGATTTCGCAGCTATAAGTCCCTGTTTCTGAAATGCTTAATGTATTGTTGCCCACCGTTTGAGCGATTTGCTCGCCATCCTTAAACCAAGTATAGGTGTTATTGCTCAATGTGCCGCCTGCGGATACGGAAAGGGTATTATCAGTTTGGGAAATGGGGATGCAGGCTTGTGGAAAATATTCAAAACAGGGTTGATTCCATGAAAAACAGTCTAACTCTAAATTAGTGACAAGTTCCTCTAAACCATCAAAGTTGAGCTGATTGTTATGGGTTTTTAAGACGGAAAGTGTGTCTAAGTGTGCTAAATCAGGAAAAGTGCCTTGCAAATCATTGTCCTCTAAGTAAATGTACTGTATATCAGCGAGCTTGTCAAAACTAGGAATAGCCCCTGTTAACTGATTGTTACTGAGTTCTAAATTGCGTAATTTAGGCATATCAAAGTTGGGTATTTCGCCACTTAATTGATTTTCAAATAAAAGTAGAATCTCTAAATTAGGCAAATTGCTAAAGTTGGGTATTTCGCCACTTAACTGATTTCCAAATAAATGGATTTCTTCTAAATTAGGTAAATTACTAAAATTGGGAATAGCTCCCGTTAACTCACTGTATCCCAGTTCTAGCCTTATTAAGTTAGGCAAATTAAAGTCTGGAATTATGCCTGCAAACGAATTTCCTGAAGCATATATAGATTGCAGTGTAGATAAATTAGTAAAATTTGGAATTGTACCACTAAATGAATTGCTATTTATTTCTAAAGCCTCTAAGCTGGATAAATGCTGAAAATCGGGAAGGCTACCACTCATTTTATTAAAGGAAACCCGAAGGTAGTTTAGTTGAGCTAAATTATCAAAATCGGGAAGTGTACCTGTCAATTCATTAACCCCTAAATCCATTTCCATTAAGTTGGGTAAGTGAGTAAAGTTAGGCACAGTACCTGTTAATAAATTGTTGCTAAGGTCTAGTACCAATAAATTGGGTAACTGTGTAAAATCAGGTATGGTGCCGTTGAGTTCATTATAGTCCAACTCTAATTCTGTTAAATTAGGGAGATGCTCAAAATCGGGGATGGTGCCAGTCAACAAATTATCCTCCAAATCTAGTGATTCTAAGTTGGGCATTTGACTAAAATTAGGCACATTAGCAGTTAATTGATTTTCACTCAAATTAAGTATCGTCAATTTAGGTAATTTATAATCAGCAAGCTCCCCGGTAAGCATATTCCAATTCACATCCAATATTTCTAGTTCGGGCAAGTCAAAAATGGGCAAGGTTCCATCTAATTGATTACCTGTAAGATACAATTCTTTTAAGTTTTTTAAATTGTTGATACTCAATATATCCCCTGTCAAATCATTAAATTCCAGATACAGTTTTTCTAATTCGGGAAGCTGCTCAAAGGTTGACAATGTGCCATTTAGCTCATTCCAACTAAGGTCTACTAACTTTAATTTGGGGCAGTTTAGTTCAGGCATATTTCCCGATAAATTGTTAAAGTTGAGGTCTAATTCTTCTAAGTGAGGAAAGTTTAGCTCAGGTACTTGTCCAGATAAGTTACTGGTAATCTCAATTTTGGCAACATATTGTCCGTCTTCGGTTAAGGTGATGCCCGACCAAGTAGAAACGGGTTCACTCAACCAATTATTCAAAGCCCAAGGTGAAGTATTCAAGGCCTCATGAAATTTAACCAATTCCAGAGAGTCAGCTTCATTAACTTGAGCTTTTAGGGAAATAGTTGATAAAAAAAATAATAGGAGTAGTGTGAAGTATGATATTACTTTCATAACTCTTTAGGCATTTTGTGAAAAAAGTATATCCTAAAAACAAAAAAAAGAGCTCTATTGTTACAATAAAGCTCTTTTTTTCTAAGAAAAATATTTTTTTTTAATTAAAATAACATTAAACTAATTTATAACAAGCAATTTATCTGTTATATATTTGCCCATTTTTTCCTCCACAATTTTCACAAAATAAGCCCCCACAGCCAAGTCAGGAATCTGAATATAATGTTGATTTTGTCCATTACTTTGCTGTTCCAATATCATTTTTCCCGAAATATCAAATAATTGAATCAAAATAGGCTGTTGATTGGGGTAGGTGATGTTTAAAGTTTGATTGATGGAAATGGGATTAGGGGAGAGTTGTATGATTTTTTTAGAAGATAAATTGGTGTTTACATTGCTTAGTTTGGCACTAAAATCATTCAGATTTCTTCCATGCCAGTCCGAAACAGGGGCAGTAAGCC
>JAHDHV010000283.1 GCA_020631155.1 Bacteroidota bacterium
CAAAGACTTAGCGAGCTATTTCAAGTAATAAAAATAAACGAATTGTTATTTTGTCAAATCTGTTTTTTGCGAAATAAAATCAGCGAATAGCAAGTTAGATATTTAGCTTTTTAGATATTTAGATATTTAGCTTTTTAGATATTTAGCTTTTTAGATATTTAGCTTTTTAGATATTTAGCTTTTTGGATAGTAGAAATACAAGTTAACCACTATTCAAGGATCTGCTCAATAATTCCTAACTATTTAAACAAATTTCTAATTCGTAATTCGTAATTCGTAATTTCTAATTCGTAATTATGCAATTATGCAACTCCAATCTCACAAACTAAATACTTAACAATTTGGATTCTATAACACAAGCAACGCTCGGAGCAGCCGTTGGAGAAGCTATTTTAGGTAGAAAAATAGGTAATAAAGCCATTCTTTGGGGAGCGTTGGCAGGTACTATTCCAGATTTGGATGTGTTATTTATGCCTTTTTTGGATGAACTGAGCATGATTACCGTTCATCGAGGCATTAGTCATTCCATTTTTTTTGCCATAGTTGCAGGTTTGTTATTGGGTTGGCTCTTTGCTCGTTGGTATAAGGGAGATGCTTCCAATGCCAACTTTCGGGACTGGTCTTTATTATTTGGTTTGGGCTTTTTGACCCATTCACTCTTGGATGCCTGCACAACTTACGGAACGCAATTGTTCCTGCCTTTTAGCGATTACCGCGTTGGCTTTAACAATATTTTTATTGTCGATCCTGTATACACCCTTCCCTTTTTATTGTCGGTACTAATTTGTTTATTTTTGAAAAGGCAAGGGCGAGCACGGCGCATTGTCAGTTATCTAGGGCTTGGTTTTAGTACTTTGTACCTTTGTCTAACTTTTACACTTAAAAAAGTTTCTAATCAAGCATTTAGTCAGGCACTTCAAACACAAAACATTGACTATCAAAGATTTACTACAGGACCTACGCCACTAAATTGTATTCTTTGGTATTGTGTGGCAGAAGTAAAAGATGGGTATTTAATTGGTTATTATTCTCTTTTAGATAAGGATAAAAACATTGAATTTGAGTTTTTCGAGCAGCAAGAACATTGGGTTGCGAGCATGAAAAACGAGTATATTATCGACCGATTGATTTGGTTTAGCAAAGGCTATTATATTGTTCGCCCAAAAGAAAATGGAGTTCGCTTTTTTGATCTTAAATTTGGTAAATCTAGCTTACGAACTGATCTTCCGCCTGAAAAAACCTTTGTATTTTATTTTGATATAGATAAACAAGAAGATGGTAGTTGGGGCTTTAAAGAAACAACACCCGAACCTGATAGAGCTGAGATGAATAAAGCATTAGGTGAATTGTGGGAGCGAATGAAAGGAAAGTAGGGATTTTTGGATTTTTAGTTGTTAGTAATCAGAGATTAGAAGTTAGATATTTGATTTAAGTGGTTGTTTTTTTTAGTGTAATAAATATTTTAAATTATAAGCCTATAGCTGTAAACCCATAACCATAAACCCATAACCATAAACCCATAACCATAAACCCACAACCATAAACCCATAACCATAAACCCACAACCATAAACCCACAACTATTTTCACCAACCACCACTACTACCACCACCGCCAAAGCTTCCGCCACCTCCACCGAAGCCGCCTCCGAAACCACCGCCAGAGGAAGAACCCCAGTCACTGCTGCTGCCGCCATCCCAGTAAATCCAACCGCCTCCCGGTCTTGGGTTTTGATGGGTAGTCCAACCTCTTCGGCGACTAGCACGCTCTTTCTGGCGTTTGCGAACCTTTTCGGCATGTCGCTTCATCAACTCCTGCCCATAAGTGGTATTAAAAAAGACCAATTTTAAAAATAAAAAGCCAAAAAAGAAGGTCAAAAAAAGTATGATGCCAAAAGGCTGCCCCAACATAACACTAGGAACAACCATAAAAAACGGGGTCATAAAGATAAAGGTAATCCAACTGCCCGGGCCTGGGGTCAACAAAGCTTCATACAGCGGCACACCCATAATGAACAAAAAAATAAAAGCAAAAATAGTTGCTCCAATCAGTTCACCATCACCTGCTGCCAAAGATTCGCCATCATTTACATAACTACCTTCAATGGTTTCAATCATCGCTAATGCGCCGTTTGTAATTCCAGCATTGTAATTGCCCTGCCGAAAATAGGGCGCAATGGTATTTCGGATAATGCGATTGGCTTTGGCATCCGTCAAATTCCACTCCAAACCATAGCCTACTTCAATACGAATTTTGCGATCATTAATGGCAACCAACAATAATACCCCATTGTCTTTGCCCTCCTGCCCTAGTTTCCACGTTTCTACCACTTGCATCGAATAACTTTCTAAGTGCTCTCCTTCCAATGAAGGAATCGTTAATATTGCAATTTGATTACTGGTAGAATCCTCATGCACTTTTAGTTGCTGCTCCAAATATCGCTCGGTATCTGCTGACAATATATTGGCATAATCATTCACTCTAGCAGATAAATAAGGGACTTCTAATGCCTGCATTTGAATAGCAATTAAAAGCATAACTATAGTTAAAAAACCACCTTTATACATTTCAATCTTACACATTTATCTCATTCTTTGGGAAGTAATAAAATTATCGCCTAATAAGCTACGCAATAGCTGTGCAGTGCCTTCTAAATCTAAAAAATCGGGTAGCGATTCTCCACCATATTGCAGGAAAACTGTTTTAGCAGCTTCACTTTTTAAACGAAAATCTTCATTTTCTTTATCCGTTTTCTTATTCGCATTTGCATCATTTAATAACCAATACAAATAATCGTCCACAATACGGAATAGGTAGTCCCATTTATCGAAAATACTTTGTACCAAACCTAAATCCTGATGGGTGTCTTCAACGATAAACAATTGCACAACATCTTCTGATACACTTGGCTCAAAGTTGGCAACTTTCACAGAAGGAAATAATTTCAAAAATTCTCCTTTTAAGACCAGTTCATTGATAGGCGCGCCAACAATCAAATACTGGTGACTTTGAGGGAATAAACTATACAAAGCTTCGGTCAATAAAATGTTGAGGGTTGCGGTTACTTTGGCAATATCTAAACCGCCATCCGCCTGAATGGTTAAAAGGGCTAAACGACCTAAAGGATAATGACGTTTAGGCACATCATTATGACTTAATGGAGTATATGTATAGTTTTTATTTTGTATATGGATGCCTTTTTTAAAGCTAAAATATCCCTTAGTTTCTATATCAAATCGTCCTTCATGTAGGTCTATGCTTAATTTACTATCCAATTTTTTCTTGTGACTTTCTGTTAAAGGTTTTTCCATTTGTTCATGGTATAAAGTAACAGACAAGTCAGGGCGATAGGCAATAGTACCTTGTGAGGCTGCGTAGTCAGCAGTAAGTTTGTTATTCAAACGGTCATAGCCTCTGATGCGGTAGGGTTTTCCATTGAAGGCGTGAATTTGTTGCGGCAAATAATTTTGGAACAATAGATCGTAAGAAATAATTTTTAAAATATTATTGGCTCTATCTACTATTTCTACATTTTTCAAAAAAGATAAATTTACATTATCCTTAATCTGCTGCAATAAACGATATTTAGTCATTGCTTTGAATCTATCATCTTCTTTATCAAACTCATAAGTAGAATTGACCGCTAAATATTTAGATGCTACAATATCAATGCTAAAAGCCAGCTTAAACAATTGATGTAACTCTTGTTTCACAAAAATAACATTAGGATTGATCCAAACCAGTTCTTCCAAAATTTCCTTTTCCGATAATTCCTGTGTTACCATTCGCTCCAACAATGTTCTAGCAACACCAAAACGGCTGATCATCATTTTAGCTGATAAAGGATATAAAGGCGTTTTAGAAAAATAAGCGGCATTACTAATAAAGTAATTTCTAAATAAATATGGAGGACTTACAATATGTAAAAAGGCATGTTTATCTGCATAAGATTCCCATTTTTTTAGCGTTGTAATGGGGTTAAAATCTGTATCCCTTGCCAAAATAAACGTATCTTCCTTATCTTCTAATAAAAAAGTTACTTCACTCACTCCAACATCCTTTACAGCCTTTCGCTTGAGTTGATGTGGAGCTACAGGTTCGCTGCGGAGTGCGTTTACACTATTGTCTAGTTCCTCTAAATATTCATTATAAGGCAAAGCTTCCTGCCCCACTAATTCGATATTTTCAAAACGCTCTCTTCGCGCCAAAAGACTTAAAACAGCCTCCGCCCCTAGATACTTCTCAATATGGCCACTCAATACTCGATGCTGGAAAAAGTCCCTATCTTCTAATTTCCAAAATAGGGTGTAAGACTGTTTAGGTGGGATGCGTTTTTGCCGCTGTTCACTCAAATTTTGGCGAACATTTAGGTTGCGTTCTACAGAATCTTGCAGGGCTTCGCAATAATCAGACAATACAATACTTTGAATATTGGAAGCACTGTATTTATTTTTTAAAATATTTAGTAAAATATTGTTAGAAGTGAGAGATTCGGAAAAAATTTCCACACCATTAAGCAGCAAAATGGTTCGCAAATTTTCAAACCAATGATGCTTCACCACGTTTTTTTCCAGTATATCATCTGCCGAGCTAACAATGATGCGCGCATTGAGTTCTACATCCTTTAACTTGCTGAAAATCTGGACTTTCCAAAATTCTCGGTTGCCTGTTAGCTTGTAAAACCACTCATGAATCCACTCCACAACCGCAGCGTGATAACTAGAATTTTCGTAGCATCTTTTAGGGGTTAATACCAATATATTTTCGCCATCCATCAACCTACGTAGGAAAATGGTAAATAGAATCGGAGCAATTTTATCAATCACTACATCATCAATCAACATATCAGTCCGAACCGTCAATTGATTAATAATGTGGTAATCATCTACGCTTATTTTAAAACCTGCATTGATAAGATTCTGAGCTTCAATAATTTGTATAGAAGTTGCTGTATGAGGCTCATAATTTTTAGATTCATAATACCACGCCAATAACAGTTTTTCAGGCCAAACTTCTTGATACTCTTCCCATAGTGCATGATAATTATCAGGTGATTTTTCAGGGGTAGTTTTTCTGATAGGAGCATCTGCCTGTTTTTCAACAATTGGATGCTGCAAATACCAAAACATTTCCAAAACAACTAACAAAGAAAAGGCACCAAAAGCAGGTAATTTGGGTAGTTTTAATTGAAATTCTACTGCCAACATTGCCATAATCAAGACCAGCAAAAAGATGATTAAAGCCCACCATCGCAAATAATGCAAATACAATTCGGGAAAAACAAATGCTCTTCGCAAAACAACATTTTCGTGTTTGTCTTCTGTATAAGCAAAAGAAAAACGTGGAGCTTTAGTCGGCACTTTTTTACTACGGAAAATATTGCCCCCTTCGTTAAAGGTAATTTTAAAAATCGCAAATATGCCGATGGCAATAAGGCTGTAAACAATTTCTATATAGGCGCGAAATGCTCCTAGCAAATGTCCTATTTCAGTTGTTTTTTCGTAGTAAAAATATAAAGCTGCAAAGGCATATAAAAAGGCAAATATAGGTACCCAATACTGCCTATATCGCCGCCCTGAACGTTGGTTGCCCAAGACAAGTACAATATAGATAGCTATAAAGGACAGTATAATAAATAATATATTTTCCATATTTGTAGTATAAAAAGTAAGGACAGGTTCATGCCATTCCTAACACTTTTTTGTAAAATTGCTTTTTGGATTTTTGGAAATTTAAACTTTTGGACTTTTAGCTGTTAGAAATTAGCGAATATATTGAATTTTTTATTATTTATAAATAATTAACAGCTAAAGCATTCGTAATTTCTAATTCGTAATTCGTAATTTTTATTTATAGGGATGCGATTGATTGTAAATACTGTCTTGTTTAAACACAATATTGCTAACCAAATGCCCCAAATCACTGTTGATAATATAGTTAATACCTTCAATTTTACCAACTTCTCTGCCGTCTCCCTCCTTATGTCCGATAAAGGTATTAGGGGTGTAAATGTCATTTTCACAAATTGGTAGCTCAATCTCTGTTTCTGGAAGGTGTTCTTCGTTATAATGGCTGTTTAAATTATTGGTATTAGCTTTAAAAATGCGTAAAATGCGGTCGGCCATGCCTTTATGCTCACTCAATTTGCGTTTGTGGTAATCTAATAACAATGTTTGGTCGTTTTTTTCCTTTTTACCAATCAGTGCAGCCTCATAATCTTTGCGTACAATGCTCAATTTACAAAGCGATTCTAAATAAGCTTTTTGACGCTCAAATTCTGCATTAATTTTGTCTCTCATACTCACCGATTCAAGCCGACTATCATTCACAATTTTATTGATGTCTTCTTGATATTTTTTTCTCGCTTTATACAAAGTCAATAGGCATAAAACAATGGCTATCAATATAACAGAGGTATAATACACAACAGGGTAAATCAATTGATTCGCCAATTCGCTATTAGTAAATGGCAGTATCAACACAATAATACAGATAGAAACTAGTAGGATAATTTCATTGCGAGTAGGGCGACTAAATAGCTTAGGAATCAAGGCTTGTTCTTGCTTTTTTTGGAAAGTTTCCCAATCATCAATATTGGTATTAGATAAAAACCCATGCTCAATTTTCTCTTTTAAAGTATTCTTTTTGCGCCCCAAATCTTCTACCAAATAATCAATATTTTTTTGCTCAACTTTAAGCGTATTATTTTGCCCTTTATAACTTTTATTGATACATTCTTGCATTTTCCGCCTCGCCTGAAGCTTGTAATTGCCTAGTTCTTCTTGAATATTTTTATTCCAATCTTTCCAGCGTGGCAAATCTCCATTAGTTCTTAGAAAATTCAAAGGCAAATTAGTCGTATCCTTCTTTTCTAGCTTCTCCGCAAAACTACAATCTGCATTTTGTATCATCGGCACATTTACAGTAATAGGATTTTTAACACGGCTATCAAACATTCGTTCTGTATTGGTTAAATACTCCCAATAAGTATACATATTCCGTTGAATATTCTTATCATTCAGTTTAATTTCAACAGTATATATTTTTTCCTTGTGTAAACTTCTAATAATGGTTTCATTATTAACCAATAAGGTAATCAGAATTGACAATTTAATTAAATATCGCTGTAAAACATCTTCATGCTGATCGCTTTCAGTAAAAGGAAAACGAATCAAGCGAAAAGCTTCATTTTCTAAGGCAAAGATGCCTAGATGTTTGGCAATGGTATCTCGAAATAATTCACTAGGCGAAAAAGTATTGTAAGCCTCTGTTTTTTGTTTGATTTTGGCTAATTCTTCTTCAAAAGAAGCTTTAATATTGTCTAATAATTCTTTATCTAAATAGCTAATATTATGCGTGATCTGATAGGTATAGAAATTAATTTTTTCTTTATCTAATAATTTATCTACCTCCGCCTGAATATTTTCTATCGCTTCATTAACCTTATCTTGCAAAGCCAAAGGAAGTGCCGAAAAGCCTGCATCAACGATTTCGTGTTTCGTAGTGCGAATTTTATTTTTCCAAAAACTGTCTAAATACTTGATTTCGTGTGGTTTAACAAAAAAATCAGGGCTATCATTGATGAACCCTTTGGTATCTAGTTGCCAACTTTGCTTGTATACCTTACTTAAATGCACCGCAGGAATGGTCGCATCTTCATTAATATGGTCAATGGCAATGATATAGGTGCGGGTTGGAAGATTAGCTTGCTTTTGGGAATTTAAAAACAGCTTGCGAATGAGCATCATTTGTGCGGAAATGCTATCTTGAAAGGGAGAAATTGGTTGCGCGCTAATATGTGCTAAAAAAACAACCTGCCATTTGGTGTAAGCCGAGCGTTGAAGCTGCTTGCGAACTTCCATAGCGGCATCCTCTATACGGCGAGCTAAATTGCTGGTCGCAGGAAAAATCAGATGTAGTTGTTTGTCCTTTTGTAGCGGATATAAAAAGGGCTCGGCTAAAGCCATATTAGGAATACCGGGATGTAAGTTTACAACAAAGGTTATCATTTATTTAGTGCTTTT
>JAHDHV010000284.1 GCA_020631155.1 Bacteroidota bacterium
AGAATCAATAATATGTATCAATAAATCTGCTTCTAAGTGAGCTTCTTTATAACCCAATTCTTGAAAAGCTTTTGTTAGTCGCAACACTAAAGGTTTCATTTTTTCAGGTCTATAATAATTATTATCCCATTTTAATATAAATTGCAAACGCCAGAAATTATAAGCTTTTTTATCTATACTATAGGGCAATTCAATCGCTTTTTGAATCACTTTTTTAGCATTTTTTTCTACAATTATAGGTGTTAAAACCTTTTCTAAACGCTCTTCAGCCATAGCATAAATAGCATCTAATAGCCCTTTTTTACTTTTATAATGACTAAAAATCAAACCTTCTGAAACACCTGCAAGCTTTGCAATTTTGCTAGTTGGTGTTGCATTATATCCCTCATTTGCAAATAACTCTAAAGCTGTAAATAAAATCTTTTTTTTTTATCCATTTTTTTTAACTGAGTAATTACTCACAAAAGTAGTAAGAAAATACTTTTTTTAAAACCTTCAGCAAAAAATAAACAGCTTAATTTACAAATGGTTTAGCAAATCACTTTTAAATTTTGTTTACTGTAGGATTCGCTTGGCTATAACAAATTTCCTTTTTTTTCAAGTGACAATGGAGCTACATGCCGATAAAAAGGCAAAATTTTGGGGCGGCAAAAGACGCATTTTTTAAGCCAGAGGATGAAATCAAGACAGCCTCTTACCCATCTGCCTCTCCATACAACTGCCTAATGATACCATCTGCCAAGCCAATTTTAGGGACTAACACTTGTCGAATATCTGTTTTTTCCATTACAAATAAAAAAATATCCAAAGCTGGGATAATTACCTCAGCACGATCTCGATTTAAATCTTGTAACCAAATGCGTTCTTCAACACTCAAAGCAGCCAATAATTCACGCTCTTGCCTAAGGTGTTTGTACATCAAAGGTTGCCCAGAACGATTGTTAGACCGTTTGAACACTCGATTAATATTCCCCCCCGATCCAACAATAGCCAGTGGAACAGTTGGCTGAATGTACCTATTCAACCAATTACCCATTTCCTTCCACTCCTTGGGTGTAATTTGTTTTTTGTGAATGCGTAAAGTACCAATCTTAAAAGATTTCGACATGCCTAATCGGCCATTTTGCAAAAGCGAAATTTCGGTACTTCCGCCACCCACATCTACATACAAATGATTAAAGCGATTGTCCAAAATATTGGCTAAACGATTGGATAAAATAATGCTTGCTTCTTCTTGTCCGCCAATGAGTTGTATCGCTACTCCTGTCTCTTTTTTCACTCGTTTTAGAATTGCCTTTGTATTGCTCGCTTCTCGTAATGCCGAGGTCGCACAAGCCCTAAAACGTGTAACATTGTACACCTCCATAATGAGTTTAAAAGCTTGCATAGTTTTGACCAAATTGCCGATCAGTTCATCAGAAATTTTGCCAACTGTAAAGGCTTCAACACCTAAGCGCACAGGTACACGATATAATTTCACTTTTTTAATTTGAATGGACTGCCCATTCTGCTTGTTTTTTTGTTTAAATACATCCGCTACCAATAATCGGACGGCATTAGACCCTATATCAATTGCTGCTAGTCTCAATTTTTTTGCTTATTTAAAAGTTACTTAAAAATTGCAAAGGTAAAGAATTTAGCTGATTCATAGATTCATAGATTCGTGGATTCATAGATTCATAGATTCATAGATTCGTGGATTCGTGGATTCGTGGATTCGTGGATTCGTGGATTCGTGGATTTGTGGATTCGTGGATTCGTGATTCGTGGATTTGTGGATTTGTGGATTCGTGATTCGTGGATTTGTGGATTCGTGGATTCGTGATTCGTGATTCGTGATTCGTGATTCGTGATTCGTGATTCGTGGATTTGTGGATTTGTGGATCAGCAACTCACTAAATTAACATAAATAACATTTATTAATATCCAAAAAGCTAAAAAGCTAAAAAGCCAAAAAGCCAAAAGTCTAACTAACACCCACCTTTTTCTCATTCTAAAAAAATAAATACATTTTTTACTGAACAATTTGTTTGCTTTTGCAGTATAATAAGTCAATTATTGGTCATTAAAAAAATACCTTAATAAAAATAGAAGTAAAATTCCAAAAAATTTAGCTACACTATATTCTCTCAGTTAATCAGTAGTATTGCTTGTTTTTAATTTAAAAAAAACTAACAATCAGGCATTTATTACTTTTCTTTTTCTTTATATAAAAGAATGATGCAACTTTTTTTCTAAAAAAACGTTTGCTAACAAAAATCATCAACACAATTTTTTGGTCAATAATTTGACATTTCCAAATGAAAGTTCGTTATTTTGCGGTTCAAAAAAATCACCTCCTTTTGATATGACAAAGAATTTAATGATCGTGGAATCACCCGCGAAGGCTAAAACCATTGAAAAGTTCTTGGGTAAAGACTTTACAGTAAAGTCCTGTTATGGACATATCCGAGACTTGCCCAAAGGAAATAATGCCATAGATATAGATAATGATTATACGCCTCAATATGTGGTTTCTTCTGAGAAAACGGATGTTGTAAAGGAACTGAAAACATTGGCATCTCAAGCTGAAGAGGTTTGGTTGGCAACGGATGAAGACCGAGAGGGAGAAGCTATTTCTTGGCATCTCTGCGAGGTACTCGGCTTGGATGAGGACAGTACCAAACGTATTGTTTTTCATGAAATTACTAAAAAGGCCATCCTTAAAGCAGTAGATAACCCGCGCAACATCAATAAAAATTTGGTGAATGCACAACAAGCTCGCCGCGTTTTAGACCGTTTGGTAGGCTTTGAGTTGTCACCAATATTGTGGCGCAAGATTAGTCGTTCTAGCTCCTTATCGGCAGGGCGCGTGCAGTCCGTAGCAGTGCGCTTGGTTGTGGAAAGAGAGCGAGACATTCGCAATTTTGAGGCGGGAACCTATTTTAAGGTCAGTGCTATATTTAAGGTAAAAGATGCTAAGGGCAAAATTGTGCACTTGAAAGCAGAATTGCCCAAAAAATTCAAAACAGAGCCTGAGGCAGAAGCATTTTTAAATAAATGTATCGAAGCCATTTACACCATCGAAGACATTAAGGTAAAACCTGCCAAAAAGTCGCCGACTGCGCCTTTTACCACTTCTACCTTGCAACAAGATGCTAGTCGCAAGCTCGGTTTTTCGGTTGCTCGTACCATGCGTGTAGCCCAAAAATTGTACGAAGCAGGGAAAATTACCTATATGCGTACCGATTCCACCTATTTGTCGGAAACAGCGCGCGCCAATGCCTACCAAACCATTAAAAGTAATTATGGTGAGGAATATCTACAGCCTCGCGAGTTTAAGAGCAAATCTAAAACGGCACAAGAAGCGCACGAAGCCATCCGTCCTACTTATTTTGAGCAATCGGAAGCTGGTAGTACCGCCGATGAAAAAAAGTTATATAGCCTGATTTGGAAACGCACCTTAGCTTCGCAAATGAGTGATGCTCGTTTAGAACGCACTACTGCAACTGTCGGTATTTCTAAAACAGATGAAAAACTGGTAGCCAAAGGCGAAGTGTTAAAATTCGATGGTTTCCTAAAATTGTATCGAGAAAGTGTAGATGAGGAAGAACAACAAGAGGATGCAGGCATGTTGCCGCCTTTACACATTGGTCAGGTATTGGATTTAAAAGAAATGACTGCCACACAGCGTTTTCAGCGTCCACCTGCTCGTTATAATGAAGCAACTTTGGTAAAAAAATTAGAGGAATTGGGCATTGGCCGTCCGTCTACTTACGCGCCAACAATTAGCACCATTCAAAAGCGCAACTATGCCGTTAAAGAAAATCGAGAGGGCAAAAAGCGCGACTATATTGTTTGGACATTGACAGGGCCGGAAGAAACACCTAAAGCCAATGATTTAAGTAAAGTTGTTGCTCAAGAAAATACAGGTGTAGCAAAAAATAAATTGTTCCCAACGGATATGGGCATGTTGGTCAATGATTTTCTGGTAGAACATTTTAGCGATGTATTGAACTACGGTTTTACAGCACAAATTGAAAAGCAGTTTGACGAAATTGCTGGCGGTCATAAGCAGTGGAACAATATGATTGACA
This sequence comes from Bacteroidota bacterium, assembly GCA_020631155.1. Taxonomy (GTDB): domain Bacteria; phylum Bacteroidota; class Bacteroidia; order Chitinophagales; family UBA2359; genus JAHDHV01. The sequence continues at coordinate 4,077 of JAHDHV010000284.1, forward strand.
GTTTCTACAAACCGTTTCATCAAACCGTAGAACATACAATGGAAACGGCTACTAAAGTAACTGGCGAACGCATTTTGGGCGAAGACCCTAAAACGGGTAAGGTCATCAAAGCACGTTTGGGTAGATTTGGTCCAATGGTGCAATTGGGCGAAATGCCACCTGAAGGGGAGGATGGTCCAAAGCCTAAATATGCCAGCATTATACCACCGCTTGCCCTCGAAACCATTTCATTGGAGGAAGCTTTGGAACTGTTTAAATTGCCTCGCGTAGTGGGTGAATTTGAAGGGGAAGTGATGAAAGCAAGTGAAGGGCGTTTTGGTCCGTATATTTTACACATCAAAAAGTTTTATTCACTCAAAAAAGAGCAACATCCGTTAACCATTACAGCCGAAGAAGCCATTCAATTGATTAAGGATAAACGAGAAGCGGACGCTAAAAAACTGATTAAAACCTTCCCAGAAAACCCCGATATTCAAATACTAAATGGTCGTTGGGGACCTTATATCAAAGCTCCTAATAAAAATGTGAAAATTCCGAAAGAAAAAAAGGAGAATCCCGAAACTTTGACTTATGAGGAAGTAAAGGAATTGGTGGATAATGCGCCAGAAAAAAAGGGCAGAGGAAAACGTGCAACTAAAAAAACAACTACTGCTAAGAAAACAACAACAGCTACCGCCAAAAAAACGGCCACAAAAAAGACAACTACTAAGAAGTCACCTAAAAAGTAGCTTCTAGATATAAGACGTAAGATAGAAGATTTAAGACAAACCGTTTATTGTCTTATATCTTGTGTCTTATATCTTGTGTCTTATATCTTATATCTCACTTCATATATCTTTCTAAATAAATTTGTAAAAATGTGCTATGGGTACAAGTTTGAAAAAACGAACCCATAGCACATTTTTTTTGTCTTTATCAAAGTCATAAATGAACAGAATATTTTTTAATTAAAAAACATTTCTTACTTTGGTAGAAGTTTTATTTTTTTGCAAAAATGCATGACAAAGCCCCCCAAGTTTATACTAATTATTAGATGCAAGACACAGGAGGTAAGATTTAAGGCAACTAATTTATTTTTGTTTTTTTTATAAAAAAAACAAAAATAAATTAGTTATTTCTTGGTATGTTTCATTATCATCCTAAAACTTTGTCTCTAAAATGGATATTTAGCTATTTAGACTTTTGGATTTTTAGCTGTTAGAAATGAGTCATGAAAAATTACTTTTTGACCTTTTCTAATAGACCTATTTTTTCTAATGTTCAAGGCATTATGACAGCTAAAGCTGTCGCTACACAAACTATTCAAAAGGAAATCAACTATCAAAAAAATGCCGAAATACGAATCACTGTAAAGACGCAAAATTTTGCGTCTCTATAAATCCACGAACTGTTAAAATAGCTACAAACTGTTTGAAGGAAAAGCACAGGATTTGAAACATACCATTTCTTGATTCTTACATTAGTAAAATATTGTTTTATACAAAAAAATCTCAAGTCTTGTATCTTATGTCTTACGTCTAAATACAACAACAACTTTTTAAACATATGAGCAATTTACTACTAGAAGTTAAAAATCTCAAAACTTATTTTCATACAGAAAATGGAACGGTAAAAGCGGTAGATGATGTAAGTTTCCATCTCAACAAAGGCGAAACACTTGGCATTGTTGGGGAATCGGGATCTGGAAAATCCGTTAGTTGCCTCTCCATTATGCGCCTTGTTCCCTCTCCGCCCGGCGATATTTCCAGTGATAGCCAAATCATTTATCACGCTCCAAACGGCGAAACTAGAGATTTACTCAAACTCTCCATTGACGACATGCGCGCGCATCGTGGCAACGACATCGCCATGATTTTCCAAGAGCCGATGACCTCCCTCAACCCCGTTTTTACCTGTGGTTATCAAGTTGTTGAAGCCATTACCCTACATCAAAATGTTTCGGAAGAAGAAGCCAAAAAAATTACGCTCGAACTATTTGAGCAAGTGAAATTGCCTACGCCAGAACGTATTTTTAATGCCTTTCCACACCAATTATCGGGCGGTCAAAAGCAGCGCGTAATGATTGCGATGGCAATGTCCTGTAAACCTAGCATCCTTGTTGCCGATGAGCCAACAACCGCCCTTGATGTGACTGTTCAAAAGCGGATTTTACGCCTAATGCGTGAATTGCAAGAAGAAAAAGGTGCGTCTACCATCTTCATTACCCACGATTTAGGGGTGATTGCCGAAATTGCGGATCGGGTGATTGTGATGTATAAAGGGCATATTGTCGAGCAGGGTAGCGTTCTGGATATTTTTACCAATCCACAACACCCCTATACCAAAGGTCTGTTGGCTTGTCGTCCGCCTTTGGGCAAGCGATTAAGTAAATTGCCTACGGTTACTGATTTTATGGAAGTTGATAGTCAAGGAGTTATCACAGAAAAACCCAATTCTGTTGACGATGCCATCAAACGTTATGAAGTTACACCACAGCAAACCCAAGAGCGTTTTAAACGTTTATCAGCACAAAAACCTATCTTAGAAGTCAAAAATTTATGTACTTATTTTCCTGCTAAAAAGAATTTCTTTGGCAAAGTCACCTCATGGGTCAAAGCGGTGGATGATATTAGTTTTAATATTTATCCGGGGGAAACACTTGGTTTGGTAGGCGAATCTGGTTGCGGGAAAACAACGCTGGGACGGACTATCTTGCGGCTGGTGCCTGCACGTTCAGGGCAAATTATCTATGACGGTAAATCTATTTTAGACTTGAGCAAAAGTGAGATGAAGGACATGCGCCGACATATGCAAATCATTTTCCAAGACCCTTATTCTTCGCTCAATCCTCGTATGACCATTGGCGAAAGCATCATTGAACCGATGGAGATTCACGGCTTGATGAACAATAAAAAGGAGCGCATGGACAAGGCCGCCGAACTGATGACAAAGGTAAGTATGTTCCCCGAACAACTCAATCGCTACCCCCACGAATTTTCAGGCGGTCAGCGGCAGCGCATTTGCATTGCACGCACCCTAGCCCTTCGCCCTAAGTTCATTATTTGCGACGAATCGGTATCTGCCCTAGATGTGTCGGTACAGGCTCAGGTATTAAATTTATTGTTGAATTTGCGAGAAGAATTTGGTTTTACCTATATTTTTATTTCCCACGATTTAAGTGTGGTTAAATTTATGAGTGACAGAATGGTGGTGATGAATCAAGGAAAAATTGAAGAAATGGGCTTGGCAGACGATATTTACCAAAACCCACAACAGGAATACACTAAAAAATTGATTTCCGCCATTCCCGAAGGCAATATCGCCGACATCCGAGCAAGAATGACGTAACAGGATTTCGGATTTTGTGATATGGGATGTGGGATTTGTGTTCTATCAAACAGTTCGTTGATTTGTAATTAAAAATTAGGTGTTTCTGGGGCTGCCCCCTCTGTTTCGCAAAAAACGCTGTAAAGGATTTCAGTTAATCCAAAAGCAAACCGTATAGACATGGCACGCTATGTCTCTCCAAAATAAAAGCAAGCGTTTTTGCTCAATCATAGGGGTCGGGCTTTCCGTTGCAATTCGCCTTCGCCAAAAAACTGTTCGCTCTAAGCCTCGCTGATAGCTCTCTACGTTCCGCCCTCGCTCAGCTAAGGCTCTCTAGTTTTTGGCTTTGGCTCATTTCCACTAAAATCCCTCAGCCAAGCCAACATTTCAGTAATTTACCATTATCAAATTCGTAATTAAAAATTCGAAATTCGCAAGGTATGTTTCATTATCTTCCTAACACTTTATCTCTAAAATTGCTATTTAGATATTTAGCCTTTTGGCTCTTTAGCTGTTAGAAATTAGCGATCAGAAATTAGTTAAAATAAATCACTTTTTAATTTCCCTAATGGATATAAACTTTTGATTTT
>JAHDHV010000285.1:0-494 GCA_020631155.1 Bacteroidota bacterium
ACATAAGACATAAGACATAAGACATAAGACATAAGACATAAGACATGAGACATAAAACATGAGACATAAGACATAAGACATAAGATAAATAATCCCACATTTCGGAGTTCTTTTTTTATTTCATATAAAATATACCTTTGTGATTTTTTATAAAAACATTACAATTAATTTATAAAACAATACTAATATCCAATATAGTAAAAGTAAATAAATTCATAATTTCAACCACTTACAATTCACTAACTTTTAATTGAATTATGTATTGATAATTAAAATTAATTGTTTTATACTTTTAACCTCCGAAATGTCGGATAATGACTAATAACTTGTGAATAAAAAAATGAACTTGCTAATGAATTAATTGCCAAGCACTAATTTAATTGTGCACAATTTTGTTCTAAAGTATTGACGTTCATTAGTTTAATCAAACAAAGAGTTCCGTTACTATAGAGTACTTATTAACTTGAAATTCATAAACTCACAACCCAAAATCC
>JAHDHV010000285.1:594-2278 GCA_020631155.1 Bacteroidota bacterium
ACAACTCACAACCCAAAATCCACAACTCACAACCCAAAATCCACAACTCACAACCCAAAATCCACAACTCACAACCTCAAGCATCCCACAATTTCTATCGCCTCAACTGCTGCCTGAACATCATGAACACGCAACAATTTTGCCCCATTCAATAAGGCAATCGTATTGGCCGCTATTGTACCGTTTAAAGCCTTGTCGGGTGTTGTTTGTAAAGGCTTGTAAATCATGGATTTGCGTGAAATACCTGCTAAAATAGGACAGTTGAATAATTTAAAGGTATCCAATTGTTGCAATAATTGGTAATTTTGTGTTACTGTTTTTCCAAATCCAAAGCCGACATCCAAAATGACATCTGTGATGCCTGCTTTTTCCAATAAAGCCATTTTTGCAATAAAAAAATCTACAACTTCTTGAATTACATCACTATAGATAGGTTGTTGCTGCATAGTTTCGGGTTTCCCCTGCATATGCATCAACACATAAGGCACACCCAATTCGCCAACAGTTTCCAAGAAATCAGCGTCAATACTGCCTGCCGAAATATCATTGACCATCACCGCACCTGCTGCAATCGCTTCACTTGCCACCCGACTATGCACTGTATCAATAGAAATTAACACATCAGGAAAATGCTTTAGTACAGCCCTTATTGCAGGCAACACCCTTTTTAGTTCCTCCTCAATGTCAATCACTTGCGCCCCAGGCCGAGACGACATACCGCCAATATCCACAATTGCAGCACCTTCCTTCAGTAATTTTTCTGCCTGTGTTAATAGCTGACTATCATTCGTATAACGTCCACCATCAAAAAAAGAGTCAGGTGTAACATTGAGGATACCCATCACTTTTGGCGTGGATAAATCCAATAATTGCCCTTTACAATTGAGGGTGTAATTAGTCGAGAAAAAACTTTTTTTAGGAATTTGGTGCAATTTTCAACTAAAAGTTTAGTTATAGAGATGAAATTGTTGTAAATTTGCTACGCACAGTAAATTTATGCACAAAAATCTACATTTTTCAGTAAAGAAAAGAAAGTTCTGTTAATTTTTATTTTGTCATCAAAAAGTCGGTGAAAAAAGCTTTTTTTGTTCGTTTTTGTTTATGATTTCGTGTATCTTTCGAAAAAACAAAGTTTTGTCAAGGACGTAGATTCGTGATTCGTGAACTGATAAGCGTTTTGTCTATAGAGTTAATGGTAAGTTAACTGTCTTAAATCTTACATCTAATGTCTTACATCTAAAATATTTTATTACTTTTGATCTTTTAAGAAGTTTTTAAAAACAGATAAATTTCAAGTGCAAAGTAAAACAGAACAACAGTATCAAATAGCTTTTAAAGGTTGTAGAGATATTTTTTTTAAAAAAACAAAGGATTATGGCACCGCATGGCGTATTTTGCGGCCGAGTTCGTTGACAGATCAAATTTTTATCAAAGCTAGTCGGATTCGCAATATTGAGGAGGTGGGGCATAGTAAAATTGCCGAAGGAGTAATTCCTGAGTATATGGGTATTGTGAACTACAGTATTTTGGCAACTATTCAACTAGAGATGGGGGCTAAGGAAAATTTGGAATTATCCATAGAGGAGGCAATGCGGTTGTATGATGAAAAAGTTGCTGCTGCCACCGCTTTGATGCTGGCAAAAAATCACGACTACGGCGAGGCATGGCGTTCTATGCGTGTGAC
>JAHDHV010000285.1:2378-7967 GCA_020631155.1 Bacteroidota bacterium
TCCATTCTAAAATTCAAAAGGTAATTTATCATTGCTAATTTCTAACAGCTAAAAATCCAAAAGTCTAAAAAGCTAAATAGCAATTTTTAATTAAAAAAATAATTGATAACTCGTAAGTAGGTGGACAAAATTAACAACAATTAGACTTGTGTTATAAATCATAATAATTTGTTCATTATCTCAAGTCTTATGTCTCAAATCTTATGTCTAAGTACTTATATTAAAAATAATTCAACATGAGCATATTCGGATTAATCGGATTAATAGCAGCGATTGCATTTGCAGTCACCATAGTCATCGGGCTACTATTCCAACGCCCCGAACAAGGCAGTCATTGGCTTATTGCCTACATACGCAACTTTTTAGCCGTCTTTTTCATTTTTTCAGGCGTAGTCAAAGCCATTGATCCCGTTGGAACATCCATCAAAATTGGGGAGTATTTCAACATTTTTACCGAATACGTTCCCGCCCTCACGCCATTATGGGATTTTTTAGCTGGTCAGTCATTAGCGGTATCTATTTTTACCATCGTATTAGAAATCGCGCTAGGGGTTTCCTTATTGCTCGGCACATTACCTAGTACAACCTTACTCTTTTATTTTGGCTTAACCCTATTTTTCACCATCTTAACCGCCTTCTCCGCTTATACAGGTAAGGTAACCGACTGTGGTTGTTTTGGCGATTTTGTAAAGCTAAAACCTTTTGAATCTTTTTTGAAAGATGTTGGATTAATGGTATTGATTTTCCTAATGATTGCTTTCCGCAAGCACATTAAGCCGATATTTAGCAGCAAAGGCCTATCTTTGGGCATCTTAGGCGTACTGACCCTTGCAGCTTTAGGCTTCAATCTTCGTAATTACTACGACTTGCCTATTGTTGATTTCCGAGCCTATAATGTAGGTACAAATTTAATTGAGGGTAAATCAGAAGTTGGTTTAGACCCCGGCGAAGTGAAAATTATGTATACATTAGAAAAAGAAAACGGAGAAAGTAAGGTAGTGAGTAGCGATGACTATATGGCACAAAAAATGTGGGAGGATAAAGCTTGGAAATTAAATAAGGATAAAACAACAAAACAGGTTATAAGAGAACCAGAATTGCCAAAGATCAAGGACTTTATGATTTTTGATGCGATGGATCAAGAGGTAGCAGATTCTATTTTAGCCAAGCCTGGGTATCAGTTTTTTGTAGCTGCTCATGATATTGGAAAATCTAAGAAAAATGGTTTCCAAAAAATCAATCAAACCTTAAAAAAAGCTGCGGTAGAAGGTATTACAGCAATCGGTTTAACCTCCTCGGACTTAACAACTGCCAATACCTTAACGGATAATGCTTACAAATTCCATACCCTTGATGCTACACCAATTAAAACCATGATTCGAGCAAATCCGGGCGTTGTTTTATTAAAAGATGGGGTAGTTATGGCAAAATGGCATCACCGCGTTTTCCCTACTTGGGCGGAAATCAAAAAACAATTTAACATCAAACAACAGCCTGTTTATTAACAAATGATTTTGGGCGTGGTAGCGACAAGGCAGGCCTTGTCGCTACAATACGACAACACATTCCACAAAAACTAAACTTATGGTCGCTTTTGTCATTAAAAAATTGTTGTACGGTATTCTCGTTTTATTTGGCGTAATTGTCATTGTATTTTTTCTATTCAATGGCTTGGGTGATCCTGCTCGTTTGACGCTAGGACAGCGCGCCGATGTTGCAACAATTGAGGCGGTGAATAAAGAACTCGGTTTGGACCAACCGCGCTGGAAACAATTTTTGGTTTACCTCAACGATGTATCACCGATTTCGATTCACGAAGATACGCCCAAAAATGAGCAGAAATACGAGTATAGCAAACTCCTTCCTGTTGGTAGCAGTACATTAGTAGCCAAAACGCCCTATTTGCGCCGTTCCTATCAATCGAAGCGCAAGGTGACGGATATTTTGTTGGAAGCATTGCCCAAAACTCTGATTTTGGGCTTTACGGCTATCCTTTTTGCCACCATCATCGGGGTGATATTGGGGGTAATTGCTGCCATTAAACAGTTCACTTTTATTGACAACAGCATTTTGGTGAGTTCCATTTTGGGGATTTCGCAACCGTCCTATTTTTCGGGCATCATTCTGGCCTTGATCTTTGGCTATTGGCTTGGCGATTGGACGGGGCTCAACTATACAGGTGGCCTCTACGAACTCAATGACTACGGTGATGAAGTACTGACGCTAAAAAACCTGATTCTACCAGCCATTGCACTCGGCATCCGACCCGTTGCGATTATCGTACAGTTGACACGCAGCACGATGCTCGAAACGTTGTCACAAGATTATATTCGCACCGCTTATGCCAAAGGCTTGTCGCGCTATGTGGTGATTATGAAACATGCCCTTCGCAATGCTTTGAATCCTGTGGTAACGGTTATTTCTGGTTGGTTGGCAGCAATTTTGGCAGGCGCATACTTCATCGAAATCATCTTTGATTTCAAGGGACTGGGTTATGTAACCATTAATGCCCTCAACAATTTAGACTTCCCTGTAGCGATGGGTTCGATTCTGTTTGCTGCGGTTTTATTTGTGATTGTCACTACCTTAGTAGACATTATTTATGGCTTCTTGGATCCGCGAGTATCTGTAAAGTAGAGGTAAGATTTAAAACATAAGACATAAGATTTCGGATGTGGGGTTTTGAATTATTTATTTTATTGTTTGGGGCTTCCCCCACTGTTTCGCAAAAGTCGCTGCGCTCCTAATGCTCAATCATCGGGGTCGGGCTGTCCGTTGCAATTCACCTTGTCAAAAAACGCTTCGGCTAAAATACAAAAAGGAGCTTCCTCTGGTCGCTCTTTTTGTATAAGCCTCAGTCGTTTTTGCCTACGGTTCATTTCCACTCACATCCCTAAGCCAAGCCAACATTTACATAATTTACCACGAATCCACGAATCCACTGTTCAACGAATCCACGAATCACGAATCCACTGGTCAACGAATCCACGAATCACTGTTCAACGAATCACGAATCCACGAATCACTGTTCAACGAATCCACAAATCACGAATCACGAATCCACGATTAAAAAAACTTCAAAACTTTGCAAGCTTCCAAACTCCAAAATATTTACCTAATCGGCTTTATGGCTTGTGGAAAAACAAGTGTAGGCAAAGTATTAGCAGATAAGTTAGGGAAATCTTTTTACGATTTAGATCAATTAATTGAGGAAAAAGTAGGGAAAACGATTGCTCAAATTTTTGAGGAAGAAGGAGAGACCTATTTTAGACAACTGGAAAGCGAATGTCTAAAAGCAAGTAAGCAATTTTCTGGAAGTATTATCGCAACAGGCGGTGGCGCGCCCTGCTTTTTTGACAATATGCAATGGATAAAGGAGAATGGAATAGCTATTTTTTTACAAAATAGTCCAGCGATATTAACAAAAAGATTAATGAGAGAAAAAGCAAAACGCCCATTAGTGAGCCGTTTCGAGGAAGAAACAGCCCTACAACAATTTATCCAACAAAAACTAATAGAACGTCTACCATTTTACCAACAAGCACAGATCACCATTCAGGGAGACGGCAAAGATATTGAGGAAATGGTGGGTATGATTATTTTGAACAAAAAATAATTATTTAAGTTAGTACTCGGCTTTCGCTGATTTCAAAATGAGAAAACAAGAATTAAGGATAGCTATTATTAAATGCATAAATTGCTAACTAACAGGTGCTTGTGTTTTTTGGAAGGGTTCGACCCCGTTGGGGTCGTATTACTAGATCATCATTTCCAACTAACATACTTTGACCGCTCTGCGGTCACTGAACAAACAAATGACCCTAGCAGGGTCAAAGTATGTTAGAAAAAAGCAAAGTAAGGTTCTTTGACCCCAGCGGGGTCACACCTTTTAAGGTTTAGATAAAACCCATAAATATCTAAAAATCAATAGCTTAGAGATTAGTGAAAATAATCAAATTATTGTTTTGTTAAATGTGTTTTTTGAAAAAAAAAATCAGCGAATAGCAAGTTAGTAAAGAAAAGACATGTGTTTTTTACTTGCATAAACTAATTCCTAAAAGTCTTGTGTCTTGTGTCTAGTTTACTTTTTCAAATCCACCCTTAAATATTCATCCAAGCAATTGTGGCGGGCAGACGAGTAGGGGTGGGTTCGGACAATCCGTTCAATGATATTTTTGGATTCCTTTTTACTCATTCTTTCAAAGAAATTTAAGCCATCGCGAGGGTTAAAACCTGCTTTTACGGCAAGCGAAGCCCCCAATCTGTCTGCTTCATACTCGTCAATTTGACCCATTGGGGAAGACAATAACAGCCCTAAACTACCGACCATTTGAGCATATTCCTTACCATACTTATGACTGAGTGCAGTTTCGCTAAGTAGTAGTTTTTGTACCTTTGCAATGGAGTGTTTACCATCTATATGTCCCACCTCATGCGCGATGACAAAAGCCAATTCATTTACTGAATCTACCCAATCAATCATTTTTTCTGTTACATAAATATGACCTCCTGCAAGGGAAAATGCATTAGGCACTTTTTTATCTTCCAAAATGTGAATCTCATATTGAATGCCTTTGCGTTTTACATGAGGCGTGATTTTTCGCAAAATACGCTGTAAAGTTGCTTTTTGAGGGTGATTTTTCGCAACATTACCCTTAGCAATCATTTGTAAATGAAGGGAATCGCCGATAATTTCTTCATCAGCTTCGGAAAGTGGAAACAATTTTAGGGCTTCTTTTTCTATCACCTTTCCCCAATCATAGCCCCATTCTATCCAATCTTCAGGGTTACACTGTGCAATAGCAGTTATAGACCATAGTAACATCAAGCTATTCAAAAGGAAAAATTTATACATAGTTTTGTTCGTTTGTTAAATTGTTATATTGTAGAGACAGTTCATGAACTGTCTTACACAACCTGTCTTAGATTGCAAAGATTTTGACAGCAAATTCCCAAAATTTCAGCAAGTTGGAACTTTTGCGCTGTTTAGTAATACGGAAATAATAAATTAAACCATAAAGCCGCAGTGATTTTGTACTGTATAAGGCGAAAAGCGCAGACATAGCGGAGCTACGGTGAGGCTTTTCAACGCAGTACAGGGCAAAATAACAAAGGCGATTGGTTTAATTTATTATTGTAGAATTGCTTAGATTATTTTTAATAAAAAGGGTTTAAATGATTGGACATGAGATATAAGATAATGATATGATAATTTTAGTACTTGCTTTAAGCTTGTATATTTTAAATTTTAGGAAATAAACAATCTAAAAATCGCAAATCTGACATCTCTTATCAAAAATCTCCTGTCTTAAATCTTAAATCTCAAGTCTTATGTCTGTTTACTAAAAAAGCAAAATTTTTTACGTAATTTGAGGTTAAAAATACTTTTTTTCCCTACTTTCGCTCGCAAAAGGTGCTCATTATTTAGGCAAGCTAAAAAGCCAAATATCTAAAAAGCTAAAAAGCCGAATATCTAAAAAGCTAAAAAAACAAAAACCTTAAAACTTTTCAACCTTCCAAATTCCAAAATGGACAAACAACTAGCTAGACTTTTAATTTATGAAAACGAGGAAATCATTCGCCGCATTG
>JAHDHV010000286.1 GCA_020631155.1 Bacteroidota bacterium
TTCATTCGTAATTCGTAATTCAGTAATTCGTAATTGATTATATCCTGGTTTGTATTGGAAGGCTCTCAGACATTACCAGAGGTTTTTTAACACCATACAACCTTGAAGTCGCAATCCTGGTTTGTATTGGAAGGCTCTCAGACAAATAACGGCAATTTACCTGCTGATAATCAGGCGAGTCGCAATCCTGGTTTGTATTGGAAGGCTCTCAGACATTATTGGCGGCTAGTTGAAGTAATCGAGGAGAGTCGCAATCCTGGTTTGTATTGGAAGGCTCTCAGACATGAGGAAGAGTGTGAAATAGAATATATTCAGGAGTCGCAATCCTGGTTTGTATTGGAAGGCTCTCAGACTATGAAGTATCTTACTGGCTTGAAGATGATAAAATAGTCGCAATCCTGGTTTGTATTGGAAGGCTCTCAGACAGGAAGAGTGTGAAATAGAATATACTAAAGGAATGTCGCAATCCTGGTTTGTATTGGAAGGCTCTCAGACGAGAAAAACTCTCACAATATTTCATCAACAGGTTTGTCGCAATCCTGGTTTGTATTGGAAGGCTCTCAGACTACACACGGTTTACGTTTGAAGTGACACTTTACTTGTCGCAATCCTGGTTTGTATTGGAAGGCTCTTTTTTTAATTACGAATTAACAATTACGAATTATTTATTTTGTTTGTAAAATACTGATAATGAGCTAGAAAAAACATCTTTCGTGACCATCAACAGTTGATTTGATGGTGTAAAATTTGAATGACCTTCATTCGTAATTCGTAATTGATTATATCCTGGTTTGTATTGGAAGGCTCTTAGCCCCTTCGATCCACTGATTTCAAGTATACTAAAATGGAGTTATAACTAATTATGGAGTGTTTTATAGTAAACAAGCTTTTCCCATTAAAAATACATTTCAAAGGCTGTATTTCTCACTATATTTAGCTAAAAGTAGAAGTAAAATGTAAAGAAAATAATAAATATATGAAGCAAAACAATTAAGTATTTAAATGTAAGATTTAAGTCATGAAGATATAAGATAATTTACTCACTATCAATAATTTATAATAAACTAGTGATTGTGTAATTTCATCTACTTACTTATTTGTTTGTTTTTTTCGCCATATGACCCGGAGTTGCATTGGAAGATTATATTGGTTTAAATTTTAAAACGACTTTTAGTTAATATTTTTCTTTTAAGTAACTAGACAAAATTAAACAACTATTGGATTTGTCATAAATCATTAATAGTAAGTTGATTATCTCATGTCTCAAATCTTATGTCTAAGTACTTATAAAGAAAATTAACAAGATGTTAAAAGGAAAAATTCCTTACATCAGTTCGGCAATGTCAAAGAGCGAAAAAACAACTGTTTTTAGCGTTTTGTCCAAAGATAATACTTTTTTTAAAAAAAACTAATTTTTCTATTATTAGAAAGTGCTTTTCTCCAAAAAAAACCTATTTTTACAAAAAAATAAAAATCATCTTTTCTTATATCTTGTGTCTTATATCTTATATCTAAATAAGCCCAATGCAAAAACCCATTCGACACCTCGTTATCAACCTCGAACTGCCCCTAAAATTTCGCGAAATCGCTGCTTTTCGGGGAGCCATCATCAGCAAAATAGACCCTAGCGAAGACCTTTTTCACCAGCATAGCGATGATGTAGACAAACCCTATTATTACCGCTATCCTTCCATACAGTACAAAACGCTCTTTGGCAAAGCCTGTATTGTCTGCCTCAAAGATGGGGTAGAAACCATCCACAATCTATTCAGTCAATCCGATTGGAACCTCGACATTAACGGCCGCAAAGAACGCATGATGCTCACCAATCTGGATTTACGGCAGTACAAAATGCAGATAAATCCCGAAAAAACGTATCATTATAAAATCGTCAATTGGCTGGCACTCAACCCCAAAAACTATATCGAATATCAAAAACTAACAAGCGATGCCGACAGAAAGAAGTTTTTAGTAAAAATATTAACTGCCCACATACTCTATTTCGCTCGCAGCATCAAGTGTTATTTCAAAAAAGACGAACAGATAAACATCCAATTTGATGCCCCCCCTGAAGAATTTCGCCGCTACTACAAAAACACCTGCCTCACCACCTTCAACGCCGACTTCACCAGCAACATCCCCCTGCCCCTCTACATCGGCATCGGCAAAGCCAGCAGCCGCGGCTTCGGCGTAATCTATCGGCACTGCCCCGAATCATCCGCCTAAGGGCATAGGGGAGCACCTCCCCCAGTACGGGCGTATTGCAATACGCCCCAACCTTCGCCCCATCATCGCCCCCATCATCGCCCTAATCTATCACACCTATGCCTATAAAATCCACCATAGCCCGTCCCATTGCCGCCTACATCGTCCGCAAGCAGCGGAGAGAGCAGCAAAAAGCCGTCCACCTACAGTGGCAACTCCTACAAAAGCTACTCCGACAAGCGGCGCACACCCACTTCGGGCAGGCGCATCGCTTTACACAAATCCGCAACTACAGCGACTTTCAGCAAGCCGTTCCCCTTGCCGACTACGAGCAGCTACGCCCCTATATTGACCGAATCATTGCAGGCGAGCAGCACGTTTTATGGCGCGGACAGCCCCTTTATTTTGCCAAAACATCAGGCACCACCTCTGGCATCAAATACATTCCCGTCACCAAAGATTCCATTGGCAACCTCATCAATGGCGCGCGAAACGCTTTGTTATGGCACATACACGAAAGCCGAAACGCCGACTTTGTAGCAGGCAAAATGCTCTTTTTATCGGGCAGCCCCGAACTAGGGCAGAAAGGCAGCATCGCAACAGGGCGATTATCGGGCATCGTACACCATCACGTCCCGACTTATCTACACCGCAACCGCCTACCGACTTATCCCACCAACTGCCTTGCCGATTTTGAAGAAAAAATAGCGCGCATTGTTAGCGAAACCAAAACGCAGGATATGCGTCTTATCGGAGGGATACCGCCCTGGGTACAGCTCTATTTCGACCAATTGCAGCAGCAAACAAGCAAAACCATCGGCGAACTATTCCCCAATTTATCGGTTTTGGTACATGGCGGAGTCAATTTTCGCCCCTATCGCGCCAAAATGCAGCACAGCATCGGCAAAAAAGTGGCGATGATAGAAACCTATCCTGCCTCTGAGGGGTTTATTGCCTATCAGAACAGTCAGCACGAAGAAGGCTTATTGCTGAACGTCAACGATGGCATTTTTTACGAATTTGTGCCAGCCGATCAGATTTTTATGCCCAATCCGCCGCGCTTTTCGCTTGAAAATATCGAATTAGGCATTAATTATGCAATTATTTTGAACACGAATGCAGGGCTTTGGGGTTATATAATTGGCGATACGGTAAAATTTATATCCAAAAAGCCGTATAAACTGCTGGTAACGGGGCGCATCAAACATTTTATCTCCGCTTTTGGCGAGCATGTCATCGGTGAGGAAGTCGAAAAAGCCCTATTTTCAGTCGCACAAGCGCAGTCGGTTCGCATCACCGAATTTACGGTAGCCCCCAAAATTGCGGTAGACAGTGGGCTGCCCCATCACGAATGGTTCATTGAGTTTGACACCGAACCGCAGGATTTAACGCAATTTGCCCAAGCAGTAGATCAGGCATTACAACAACAAAATAGCTATTACGCCGATTTAATAGAGGGAAAAGTATTGCAAACATTGAGCATCACGCCCCTACAAAAAGGCGCGTTTCAGCAGTATATGAAAGCACTCGGCAAACAAGATGCCCAAAACAAAGTACCGCGCCTCGCGAATAATAGGGAAATCGTAGAACGCTTGGAGATATTTGGACTTTTGGATGTTTAGATATTTGGACTTTTGGATGTTTAGATATTTGGACTTTTATTTTATTAATAAAAACAATAATAATCTCATTGAATTTCTTATAGTTTTGGTTAAGAAAGCAAAAAGTATTGGTTTTAAAATTTATTAAAAAAAAATAAAAACTTTAAAGCCTTGTAAATTTGTAACCTTCTAAACTCCAAGACTTTTAGATTTATTTTTCTATTTTGTTTTTGTAAGAAGTTAATGTTTTTTTTATTTCTAAAATCTGCTGATTCAGTTGTTCATATTGTTCCTTTTTGATAAGGTCTATTTCCCAAGCAAAAAACAATAAATATTCAACTTCAGCAGCAGAACCGCTTGCAATAATCAAAAAACGTTTCAATTCATTTCTTGATTGTCGCCCACAGCCTTCTGCAATATTAGTGGGAATAGATAATATTGCTCTTCTGAGTTGGGAGGTTATTCCATACAACTCATTTTTAGGAAAATGATGAGTGATAAAATAAATTTCTTTTGCCAACTCATGTGATTTTTTCCAAAAAGATAGGCTTTTATAGTCTCTCATAAATTATCTTATAAATAGATGAAATGCTATAAAATAAAAGGCAAAGTAAGTAAAAGGTAAACAGGAGAGAGCCAAACATCTAAAAGTCTAAAAAGCCAAACATCTAAAAGTCTAAAAAGCCAAACATCTAAACATCTTTTTGTACCTTCGCAGGTTTGAAAATTTTAGATAAAAGAGATGTGAGATATAAGACGTAAGATTTAAGATATAAGACATGAGATTTAAGACATGAGATTTAAGATATAAGACGTAAGATTTGAAGAACTAATTATCCAAAAGTCTAATTATCCAAAAGTCTAATTATCCAAAAGTCCAAAAAGCTAAACATCCAAAAGTCTAAACAGCCAAAAAAATTAATTACATTTAAAATAAACAATACAGAATGGATATTGGAACTTTAGTAATGACAACACAACTCATCTTAGGGCTGTCATTACTGGTATTCGTACACGAACTAGGGCATTTTCTAGCAGCGAAAATGTTCGGGATGCGTGTCCATAAATTTTACATATTTTTCGATGCTTGGGGCAGCAAAGTCTGGAGCAAGCAAATAGGCGAAACCGAATACGGCATCGGTTGGTTGCCTTTGGGCGGCTACGTGCAAATAGCAGGCATGATTGACGAAACGCAAGACAAGGAATCGCTAAGTGCCGAACCCGAAGAATGGGAGTTTCGCTCCAAACCCGCTTGGCAGCGATTCATTGTTATGATCGCAGGTATTGTGATGAACGTTATAACAGGTATTATCATTTTTGCAGGTTATTTATATTCCTTTGAAGGCCAATACCTACCCGTTAGCGAGGTCAACAAAGACGGAATTTACGCCCATCCTGCTGCCCAAGAGATAGGACTACAAACAGGCGACCGCATCCTCGCCATCAATGGCGATACCCCTGAACGCTTCAAAGAAACGCACTCCATTAACGTCTTTTTGGGGTCGGAAATCACTGTAGACCGCAATGGCCAACAACACACCGTCCAAGTACCTGACGACTTTTTCAAACGCATGAAAGACCCCTTTATTGGGCTACTTAAAGAAGAAGTGTATATACAAGATTTTTCGGAAAATTCCTTCGCCAAAAGTGCAGGACTACAAACAGGTGACCGTATTTTGAGTGTCAACGGACAAACCATTGAGCGATTTGCCAACCTGAAAGATATTTTAAAAGGGCAAAAAGATGGGCAGGTACATCTACAAATTCAGCGCGATCAAAAGCCGTTATCCTTTACTTCACAAGTCGATTCATCGGGGCATTTGGGGTTTTTTCCAAAATTAGATTATCCATATGACTTTAAGAAATACGATTTGTGGAGCTCGCTTAAATACGGTTACAAAGAAGGTTACGAATTAATTGCCTCGCAAATTATTAGCTTTGGG
This sequence comes from Bacteroidota bacterium, assembly GCA_020631155.1. Classification (GTDB taxonomy): domain Bacteria; phylum Bacteroidota; class Bacteroidia; order Chitinophagales; family UBA2359; genus JAHDHV01. The sequence goes on from JAHDHV010000286.1 coordinate 5,750, forward strand.
ATGCTGTTTAGTGGCAAGCTGGATGTGAGTGATTCGGTAGCTAGTCCAATTGGTATTGCACGCATTTATGGCAATGTATGGGATTGGGCACGCTTCTGGAAAATTACGGGGCTACTGTCTTTTATCCTAGCCTTTATGAACATCCTCCCGATTCCTGCGCTAGACGGTGGGCATATGCTGTTTATTGCCATTGAGGTGATTATCGGTCGCAAACTAAGCGATGATTTTCTCGAAAAAGCTCAGATTGTCGGCTTTGTATTGTTAATGACGATTATGGTGTTTGCTTTTGGCAATGATATTTATAAGATTTTTAAGTAAGTTGGTTTGGACTTGTAAGATTACACCTTTTTTATTTTTATAATACTTCATTTATTGCCTTATCTTTGTAGCATACAAGAGAACACTAGCACAAGGTGAATGCTATCTTTGATTTGGTTTCAAGCTGAGGGGAATTTGAGTATCAATTATTCAACTTCCCCTTTTTTATGTCTGTTGCACTACCTTTTCTTTGTTTACTGATTCTAGTACCAATGTATAATAATCTTTTTGCTCTATTTTGGAGCGCAACCAAACTTGGTAACTAATGCCATCATTAGAGGCTATTTCATCAGAAAAATCATTGATAAATTGCAGTATTTTGTTTCTTACCTTTTCCTGTTTTAATGGTTTTATTTTGTTAATAAAATCCTTCAAAATCTCCATAAACTTCTTTTCTCGTTGATAGCCAGCTTCTTTTAATTGTTTTCTAAAAATTCGCTTTGCCTCTCCCAGCTTATATTGAGCATAGTCATAATCTTCTGTTTCAATCCGAAAAATAATTTCGATAAGTGTGACAGATAATCGCCAATCGGGAGAAAGTTGTTTGTAAATATCAAAAGACAGAATTTGTGCTAAATTATCTAATGCTTTATCTAAATCTTTAGCTGAATAATAACAAGTAGCTAAATTGACATATAGAAATATATTGTGAGATAAGTTTTGATTAAACATTGGGTTATCTTTAATTTTTTCTAGTACATCAATAGCCTGTTGAATTTTACCTAAAAAAACATAAATTGCCACTAAACTTTGGTAATAGAGCCATAGGTATTTTTTTTCATACAAACTGTCAAAGTCTTCTAAATCATCTTTTAAGCGGTTGGTATATTCAAGTGCTTGTTCTAATTTTCCATTTTTAATAGAAGCATTAATGATCCAAATCAACATAACAATTTTGTGTTCGTAGTTGGCTTTAGTAAACAACTTTTGTGCTTCAAATGATTGAAATTGACTGATCATATACTTTTCTAGTGTCAAAAAATCCTTTTTTTGCAGTAAAATATCTCGAGCACAATCATGTATTTGTATTTTGGTCATGTAAGATTCCTTTAACTCTTTAGAGAGCTCTAAACGTTCTACAATTTTCTCTAGTTCGGGAATGATTTCATTTTCTCGGCCTGAAAAATTGGTTCTTTTGAGTTTATAGTTGATAGTTGCCAATAAAGAGTTAATCTGTTGAGCAAATTTATATCGCTCTAAATTTTCATTTTTTTTATCAATATATTTTTTGGGATCAATTTTATCATAACGCCTACAAATATCTATTACTTCGTCATAAACAATATTTAGTAAGTCATAATATTCTAGTTTTTTGCTTAATTTTTCGGCTTTATGTAAATAAAACAAAGCTTTTTCGTATTCAGATTTATAACTAAAAATACGAACGAGTTGCAGCCAGTTTAAAATTTTTAATCGTTCATCTTTAGCACGATTTAACATCAGCAAACTATATTCTATATCACTGATCAAGCGATTTTTGAGGCGATAATAGGCATTTTTATTATTATCTTTAAAAAATTCTATTACCAGTTCGCTGCTAAATTCATCCATTTCATCTTTTTTAATTCGATCAAATAATCGAACCAGTTTTTTGTCTTTATCTCCAAAATGAATGCGTGTAGCGTATAGTTTAAAGTTACGGATTTCCTCTTTGCTAAGACTATGTATTAGTTGTGATAGATGGTACTTAGACATATTTTAGGTATTTGAACCTGTAAGATAGTGCTATTTTTTTAAATATCAAAGCATATAACAAATAGTGACCATTAATTGAACATATAGGTCTTAATAAAGTAAATATTTTTTAACCGAAACACACTAATTATGAACTACTTAAAACCAACAGTAGTTGTAAGTACAACATTTACCGTACTCTTTTTTTTTCTTTTCCATCC
>JAHDHV010000287.1 GCA_020631155.1 Bacteroidota bacterium
AAAAATCCAAAAATCCAAAAATCCAAAAATCCAAAAATCCAAAAATCCAAAAATATGTCTGAATTGCGTTGGAATCCATTGTTACGAACCTATACGATGGTTGCTGCCAATCGGCAGAATCGCCCACATATGCCTAAAGATTGGTGTCCTTTTTGCCCGGGTAGTGGAAAAGTGCCTGAGCATTTTGATGTTCATTTATACCCTAATGATTTTCCTGTATTGTCGCAAGCTCCTGATAATGTGACCAATAACAATAGTGCGCTCTATCATGCATCACAAGCTTATGGGAAATGTGAAGTTATTTTATATTCGCCAGAACATGAAGCGAGTTTGTATGAATTATCGGTACCACATATTACCAAATTAGTGCAGTTGTGGAAGGAACGATTTATTAAATTGAAAAAAGATGAAAAAATAAAATACATTTTTCCTTTTGAAAATAAAGGTGCAGAAGTAGGCGTAACAATGCCACATCCACATGGGCAATTGTATGCTTATGGTTTTGTGCCCTTAAAAATTAAAACAGAACTAGACAGTTGTAAAGATTTTTATCAAAAAAATGAACGTTGTCTTTTTTGTGAAATGAATGAAGAAGAATTGACAGATGGTAGGCGGCTTATTACCAAAAATGAACACTTTATAGCCTATTTACCCTATTTTACAGATTATCCCTACGGTGTTTTTATTGTTAGTCGTCCCCATAAAGGTTCATTTGCAGATTTTAATAAGGAGGAAGAAATTGCTTTGGCACAAATTTTAAAGCAAATTACAGGAGCATTTAGTAAAATTTATGATCGCTCCTTTCCTTATATGATGTGTATTCATCAAGTACCTGTCAATAGTGAAGAAAGCTATGCAAATTGCGAGGACTATTATCATTTTCACATCGAATTTTACCCGCCTTTACGAGCAAAAAATAAAATAAAATGGTATGCATCCTCAGAGATGGGCGCGTGGGCAGCAGCCAATGTGGTAGCCGTAGAAGATAGTGCCAAAGTATTAAGGGATGCATTGGAAGCTTTTGAAAATCAGTGATTTATCTAACTAATTTTATTGAGGCGTTTTTTATATCGCTCAATTTTATGTTTCGCCGCTTCTATTTTTTCTAAGAGCCAATCCTTATCTACCAAAGGTTTAAGGTCCTGTACATCCTTTTTGATTCTGTTTAAACGATTTTCTAGTCTTTCTGTTTTAGGATTTAATTTGCTTAGGCGATTGATTGCAAGACCTAGAGAATATAATCGCTTAACTACATTTATAAAGTTGATATAATCCCTTTTTCTGTTTCCGCCATTGCGCCTAATGTAAGTGCGAAAAGAATCAATGGTATACTCTATAGCTTTTAATTGATTTAGTTCATAATATGCTTTGATTAATCTCATTTCTTTGTTGATGTGATAGAGAAAATCAATGGTATTAATTTTATGAAAAGTATCCATAGAGCCTTTATAGTCTCCTTTATAGAAACAGATTATTCCTTTATTATAATTAACCATATCTTCTTGAGTTTCTTTTGGTAATTTATGTTTATAATCTTGAATAAATTGTAATGCCCAATCAAATTTTCTTAGACGGGAAGCAAGAGTTACAATATTTTTGAAATGATGCTGCCATAGTTGAGGTGTACCTAATGGTAGGTCTATTAAAAGCATTTGCTCATATAGGTCAAATGATTTATTAATGTAATCATTATTTCCTTTTCGTATTTGAGCATTACAGTGATTAAGCAATATAGTGTAAAAATAATTTATTCCATGTTTTGATATTTGCCCATCATATTTTTTTAATAATTCACTTAATTCTATGAAATATTTTTTATTATTATTGTCTAATAATAAGTAACAGGTATAAAAAAGATGAATTAGAGGATTTTTAAATATTATATCTGTTTCTATGTGTGTTAATATTTCAGGAATCCATTGTAATTTTTCGGCACTGCCTAATATCTTTTTTTTATTTAAAGTAGTACAAAGCATTTGTAATTTATTGATAATAAAGTAGGTATCAAATTTGTCTGATACTTTTTGCAATGTTTGTTTGTCGAATCTATTATATATGTTTGAGTAAAATTCATGGGCTTTGTGAGCCGTTTTATAGTCATCATAAAAATAATAAATATCTATCTCCGAATATGGGTTTTTATTCATGCTTTTGAGCAGTTGTTCTGCTTCTTTATGCTCCTTTCTACGAATCAATGCATCATATAATAGATGTCTTTTTTCAAATAATTGTTGATTTATTTCTATATGTACGATATATTCTTCTATTCCTTTAGCTAGTTCTGACATACATTTACGTATGGAACTATCCTGTTTTTTTTTCTCCTTATCTGGAAACAATTGTACTTTAAGCTCTTCCTTACTTAATTTGTTTACCTCTTCTATACCTTTAGATATATACGATTTTAGTATTATGTCAAATAGTTTGTGCTCGTTTTTTCCACAGTTAATAAAGCTACTGCTTAAGAACTGTTTGAACTCCACAAGCTCTTTGGCTTCCAATACATTAATTAGTCTGAATAATTTGCTGTTTTGCATAGCTGTTTTTCACAAAAAAAGATTTATTAAAACTCTTAAGGTACTGTTTAAGAGTGTTTTATGTATGGTTTGTTTGTTTTAGTAGTATAAGAGGTATGTTCACAAGCCTTTTAAAAAGACCATAGTAAAGTAACTGATTTGATGTTAATTTTGCTTCATAATCATGATGTTAATGTTCACAGCATAAAATAAAAGTGCTTTTTGTTTTTTCATAAAAATCTGATTACTAGCTGTATGTGTATTTTTTGTTTTTAATGTAATAATTAATTGTTGTTAATATCACATCACATGTACTGATAAAATGACCCTACTCTAGTGTGTAGCCTACAGGTAAATTTGACTTAGAATTTTGATTTTATTAATTTATAAACAAGTCAAATTATGTTAAGTAAGAAATACGCACAATTATTAGGAAGCATTTTACTCTTGTTCTTTGGCATTATGACCATTTCAATTACTAGTGTTTTTGCTGACAATGAGCCTTCTGAACAAGAAACAACTTTGCAATTAGTTGCCAACTTACAACAAGAAGGTACAGCTGCTTTATTAAATGTAGATGTTGCATTTTCATCACCTGATGTAGAAAAAATATTCTTAGTCATAAAGTATCATAGCGAAAGCGAACTAGATGCTGTTCGTTTTCCCAACACTTGTTTTGGCGAAGAACGTAATTTCATTGCTCATTATCAAAACCATCCAAAAAGAAATGAAATACGCATACAACTTGTTAATAATAGAAAGTCTGAACCTACATGTGTTCAAATCTCAATTGCTAGTCTTACTTTAGTAATTGAAGATGTACCTGAAGGTATTGAGCCAAATGATCCTATTTTTCCATCTATCCAAAAAGCTAGAGTTATAGGAAATGGAACTGAGCTAACACCTACTATTTTACCAACTGTTGTCAAAACAGGTAAAACTAATAATGAATTGGTAAAAAAGCAAGCATCTGAGTTTCTTTTATTTCCAAATATCACAAAAAATAGTACAAATGTGACTTATTATTTTCCAGAAGGAAACGGCAATAACTGGAAATTGTACAATATGTCTGGGCAAATGATTCAAGAATATCCTGTTGAACAGGATAGCTTTAGCGGAACACAACAATTAGATTTGAGTAATTTGTCAAATGGAATCTACTTTTTAGAAGCTGTAACAACTGATCAACAAAGACTTATACAAAAAGTTATTAAACAATAATAAACTGATTTTAAGATTGCCATTTACACTTTTCTTAAACAGTTTTTAATTAGCTAAAGTAGATACTAGCTAGTATTTATTTGGAGCAAGGAGGGCAACCTTCTTGCTTTTTATTTATATATATCCCAAATAGCGTTTGAAGTAAACTCTAATGGCTACTTTTGTGGCTTATAATTATTTTTTAACAAAAAACGCTATTAAAGTGAATTTATCAAAAAAACTATTTCAAGAATATTTTGGCAGTAGTTCGGCATCAATTCATCAATTTTTTGCACCAGGTAGAGTCAATCTCATTGGTGAGCATATTGACTATAATGGGGGCTTTGTTTTCCCAATGGCAATAGAGCTAGGGATTCGCGCATGGGTGCGTTACCGACAAGATGGGCAAATTAATATACGCTCTACTCAATTAGAGGATGGGTTAAATGTACTACTTTCGACAGAAACATTTGAGCCGCGCCCAAGTTTGTGGAAAAATTATCCGCTAGGTGTGATTCAGTATTTGTATACTCGTAATCAATTGATTAATAAAGTTTTAGGTGGAGTTGATGTACTGTTGTCTAGTAATTTACCTATTGGTTCTGGGCTGTCTTCTTCGGCTGCATTAGAGGTGTTGATGGCTTATATTTTACTTTGGGATGGAAAAAATCTTTGTGATGAGCAGAAAATTGCTATCGCTCAATTGTCACAAAAGGTAGAAAATGACTTTGTGGGCGTACAGTGTGGCATTATGGATCAGTTTGCGGTTGCAATGGGCAAAAAAGACCATGCAATTAGATTAAATTGTGAAAATTTAGCCTTTCAATATGTTCCATTTTCTATTTCTCCTATCTGCAAACTATTGATTTTAAATACCAATAAAGCCCGTTCATTAGCCGATTCCAAATATAATGAACGAAAAGAAGAATGTGAAGAAGCTTTAACAGTATTACAAAAGTATAAAAATATTCAAACGCTTTGTGAAGCAACTGAGCAAGATTTAGTGCATTTAACAAAATATCCAATTTTACAGCAACGAGCGAAGCATGTAATTATTGAAAATCAAAGAGTTATACAAGCAACTCAATTGCTGGCAAAAAATGATTTAGAAGGTTTTGGTAAATTGTTATATGATTCTCATCAGTCTTTACAACAAGATTATGAAGTCAGCGGCTTTGAATTAGATTGTTTGGTTGATGCTGCTATGCAACAAGAGGGCTGTTTAGGTGCACGAATGACAGGCGCAGGCTTTGGAGGCTGTGCAATTGCCCTGGTTAAAACCGATTTAATTCCAGTGTTTAAAGCAAATGTAAAACAGCAATATGATAAACAAACGGGCTTATCCTTATCTATTTATGAAACTGTAGCAAGCAACGGGGTTCATTATGAAGGCATAGTGAAAGAATAATAAAATTAAAAATATGCGTGGAAAAAGTACTCTATATAGGCATTATTTTTCAGAGAAGCTTAAAAATTTTAGCTGCTTCATTGAAACTATTGACTTTATATATGGTAATAATACGCATTTTGAATTAATTCATCAACTTTCTTTTTTAGGGACCTTAGCAGAAAATGCTCAAGTTTTATTGGATGAAAAAAAAAGGAAAACAGCATTAAGTATTTACCAACAAGCGATCATGCTTATCAGTAAAATAAGAAGAAAAATAAATGAAGAAGCATTAAAGGAAATATTTGTAAGGGAAAGTGATTATATATATGAAAAGGCTATTGGTGTTTGCTTTCAGATAGCACATATTGAGCCTAACTGCAAAGAAAACATGCATCAGTTGGCCTTTTATTTTGTTGAACATGAAAAGGTAGCTATTTTATTAGATAAGATAATAAAAAAAACAGAAAATAAACATATTCTTTTGCAGCAAATGGACAAATTGGAAGTTTTTATTCAATATGAAAACTTTGATAAAGTAGTTGTCCATCAAAATGATTTCCTATATAATCTACAAAAACAACTTTCAGAAAAAACGGCTATTTTATATTATTATTTGACAAGTAGCTATTTATGTATTTTTTCTATTACTAATCACAAACTAGAAGCCATACAAATTTCAGATATAAAGGGCTATTATCTAAAAGAAAGAGTAACAAGTTTTGTTGCTAAGATAAAATTACCTTTACTATTGCCCTACCTCAAAGAAGCAACTAATTTGTATCAATTACTAATGGAAAAAGTAGCGAGGAATTTTAAAGGAATTAATGAGTTAATCATTATTCCAGATGAATATTTGTATACTTTGCCCTTTGTTGCATTAGTTCAAACAGATAAAATGAATGGAATTAATAATTTAAATAATAATTCTTTTAATTTACTCCCTTATTTGATAAAAGATTATGAAATTAGCTATCAAGATTCAGCTATTTTATTGTATAAAAGACTTTTTTTGCAAAAAAACAAAACTAAAGCTAACAAAAACTTTTTAGCTTTTGCACCTACTGCCTTTTCAACAACTGCGGCTAAATTGCCTAAACTACGGAGAAATGTATATTTTGTAAATGAAATTGTGAAAAAGATAAATAATAATGGTTTTAAGACTACTTTTTTTAAGGGAAAAGAAGCTACATTAGATAGTTTTCAACGCTATGCTTCGCAATATCAGTATATTTTTTTAGCTACTCATGGAGTCGGGCAAATACCCTATTACCAAACATCAAGAATTTATTTTAATGATAGCTGGGAACAGAAAAATTACTTAGAATCAGTTGATATTGAATCATTAATACTTAATGCAAAGTTGTTAATACTGTGTTGTTGTGAAAGTGGATTGAACACTTTCAGACATGGATATGGCATGACAGGTTTACACCAAAGTTTTATCCTAGCAGGAGCTAACAATATTATCTATTCGCTCTCAAAGGTGGATGAAAAAAATACTGGTAAATTAATGCTGTGTTTTTTTGAAGAATATTTAAAAAGTGGAAATTTGGCTAAGTCGCTTCAAACAGCACAATTATGTTTGATTAAACAAGGCAAGTATCCATTTTTTTGGGCTAATTTTGCATTAACAGAAAGATAAATGACATACAATAATTAAATGCTACTCTTTGTTTTATTAAAAAACCGAAAGTCAATACTTTAGAATAAAATTGTGTACAATTAGATAGTGCTTGGTGGCACTTAAACGAACTGTATTTAAAAAAACTGTTGCCATAAATTAACCAAATCTTCGCGTGTTGCAATGTACAATTTCCAAGCTTTAGGAAAATCATTTATATCTAATAAACCATAGTATAACCCTGTCGGAAATTGAGATGGATGTAAATGAAGAATATGACTTTGTGTATTTTTGGGAATAATAAAAGAGGCGGTTTCTTCTGCTTGTTCATTTAAAATATAAAAGCGGCCATTAGTACTTATTGGATGAGAAAATGTAATCTCTAGTTCATCGGTATATAATTGATTGTTAATGGGTTGCAGTATTTCAGGGGCGTTATCTACTCCCATCATTTTTGCCTCAGCTAATTCTTCGATATTAACATTGATTTTATTGGTTATTCTTTTTATTTTTTGACATAATGCATGTCTATAATTTTGATTGTTATAAACACTTTTTAGCCATTCATCTAATTCTGCTAATAATTTCCAATAAGGAGTAGATGGAATATTTTCTTCTTTAATCAATTGAAATGCACTGATTACAGCATCATAGTTTTTTTTATGTTCATTAATTGCCTTTTTGAATGGATAGGGGAGTAAATGCCACATATCTAACTTCATGGCTTCTGCACATAGGGCTATGCCCATAGTTGTTAATTGTCCTGTTACCGTTATGTATAAGTGTCCGTTTCTCATCGCTTTGTCTAATGCAATAGCCTTTGGATATAACACCATTCCTTTTTCAGTTAGTTTCCCGTTTTTGTCAAAGTACATATTTTTTTCTTTATAAAAAGTCTGCTTATAGTTTAATAAGTATGAGTGTGTCAGAAAAAGAGGGATTTTGTACAACAACTATTGCCCTTAATCTTACAAAGTGTGGCTTTACTTATGTATGTTTCGAGTGTGTCAAGAAAAAAGGGTTTTCCTATAAGAGCTATTTACCTTAATTTTATAAAGTGTCCTTTGCCTTACGTTTTTTTCCTTTTTTTCTTGATAAAAAAAGAAAGAAAAAATCAAGGCGGTGAAACTTTTTCGCGCTTAACGCAAAAACTTTCAAGGCCGTTTTTCAACACTAATAAAAAAAAGAATATTTTATTTTAGAAAAAAGTAAAGGTTCTCCTTTCATTTG
>JAHDHV010000665.1 GCA_020631155.1 Bacteroidota bacterium
TAATTCGTAATTAAAAAATCATTCGTAATTAAAATTCTTCATCTATGAATAAATTGAGCCACATCAACTTTTCTGACCTGCAAACTACTGATGGTCAAGCCTTAAAAGCACTTATGCGCGTAGATTTTAATGTGCCATTAGACGAAGAGCGCAACGTCACTGATGATACTCGTATTAAAGCGGCATTACCTAGTATTCAAATGCTCTTAGATAATGGGACAGCCCTTATTTTAATGTCGCATCTTGGGCGACCGAAAGGCGAGGCTAACCCTAAGTACTCATTAAAACATGTGGTGGGGAGTTTACAGGAGCTTTTGCCAGATGTTACTATTTATTTTTCGGAAAATTGTATTGGTGAAAAGACGCAGCAAATGGCTCATCAACTAAAAAGTGGTGAATTATTATTGTTGGAAAATACCCGTTTTCATAAAGGCGAAAAAGCAGGCGACACTGATTTTGCTCAAGCACTTGCCGATTTAGAGGCGCATATTTATGTAAATGATGCTTTTGGAACGGCTCATCGCGCCCATGCCTCAACCTATACGGTAGCGCAATTGTTCCCTGAATCACATCGATTTATCGGTTTGCTAATGGCTAAAGAGATAGAAAATGCTGACAAAGTTCTCAACAATGCGGAGCGGCCATTGACGGCTATTTTGGGTGGTGCAAAGGTGTCGGATAAATTATTGTTGATAGAATCGCTATTGGATAAGGTGAATAATTTGTTAATTGGGGGCGGGATGGCTTATACTTTTTTCAAAGCAAGCGGAGGCAATATTGGCAATTCTTTGGTGGAAATGGAGCAGTTGGAATTGGCGAAACGCTTGATAAAAACTTGTGAAGAAAAACAGGTACACTTGTGTTTGCCTGTTGATTCAGTCATAGCAGACCGCTTTGATAATGAGGCAGAGCGCAAGACAAGCCCTAGCGGTGAAATCCCCGATGCTTGGATGGGTTTGGATATTGGCGAGCAGGCGCGCAAGGAGTTTAGCGACATTATTGCTAATTCCAAAACCATTTTTTGGAATGGTCCGATGGGTGTTTTTGAATTTGCTAATTTTGCTGAAGGCACTAAAACCGTTGCTCAAGCAGTGGCAGCAGCTACCAAAGAAAAAGGTGCTTTTACCCTAATCGGCGGCGGCGATTCTGTGGCAGCGATTAATAGTTTGGGCTTGCAAAATGAAGTCAGCTATGTATCTACAGGTGGCGGTGCGATGCTTAAATTTATGGAAGGAAATTCATTGCCAGCGTTGAAAGCTTTAGTTTAATTACGAATTAGAAATTAC
>JAHDHV010000288.1 GCA_020631155.1 Bacteroidota bacterium
GTTCTTCTACTGCCAAACAGTCGTCAACGGCATGGATTTGCTGTTGTTGAACCTTAAAAATGCTAACATTTTGAATCTTAGATTGTGTTGATACCATCACTTATTTAGCTGCTTTGTTGAGAGAACAAACTACTATAAAAAAGTGAATAATCAAATCTCATGTCTAAAGTCTCACATCTCAAGTCTAAAAATCTAATTATCAAGCGCGCCATCATTCAACCAGCATTGCAACTGATTCAATTGCTCAGTGGGAAGCGCGCCAGTAGGAGGCATTGTTTTTAAATCAATCACTCGCGTTTTCAATTTTCCATTATCCGCCACAACCTTTAATCCTGCATAATCCTCATAAGAACCATTCATAGAACCCACCGCATGACAACCCTCAAAATTACAGTTGGTGCTGACAATAGCTTTTATCGTACCATCATAAGTAACCGTACTACAAACTACGTCGCCAACCATTGTTTCTGGGTTTTCATCGTCATCATCGCCACAAGCGGTAATACACAAAGCAATGCTTAGTGTCATTGTCAATAACAATAATAATTTTTTCATGACTTATGTTAATTTTTACTTAGTTAGAGGCGGAAAATTAGACAAAAAAATGACAATATTCAAACAAAACTGTCATTTTTTTATTTTGGCAAAAAAAAAAGCTCTTTTAGTAAATGAAAAGAACTTTTCATGACACTAAAAAGATAAAATTTTTTGCCAATAATTTTTTGATTTTTAGTAAACTATGTATTAGTGATTAATGATTTGAATTTTTCTGAAAAAAAAGTTTTAGAAAGGTGACCTATATTTAAACAATGTAGTCTATCAAGGAGTTTCCTATCGAAAAAAGAGTAATTTTTATCCATTAATTTACTTTAATCCAACAAACAAACATGGTAACTAATACTACTCTAAAACCAACTGCAACAGCTCAGTTGATGTTGCCAAATTCATTTGAAGCAGAAAATCATTGGTATCCAAAAGCTTTAAATGCTACCATTCATCCAATGGTAAATTTTTTTCTTAACCTCAGCAAAGTACGCATCATTCAACGTTACTGCCATTTGCATCCGATGGTTCAAAAAGAAAAACTAGAGGAAATTTTGAACTATAAGTGCAAGTACTTTTTATGGGGTGGGGCAGACCTCATCAATGTGACTTCTGCTACAGGCAAACGGCAAATGGTGGTCATTGAAAATAATTCTTGCCCATCAGGACAAAAATCCATGCCATTGACTGATGATAATAAGGAGGACGGCGGTTATCGCTTACTTGTAGAGCGCACTTTCAAGCCTTACTTAAAACCCAAAAAAGGAGTTACGCGTATTAATGGTGATTTGGCGGTGATTTACGATAAAAATCCGATGGAAGCCTCTGGATATGCCAATGTAATCGCAGATGTTTTTCAGGAAAATGTGCATTACATACCTTTTTACAATGATGCATCTGAGCCGATGGTGCGTTTTGAAAATGGTATTATGCATGTATTAGGTGCTGATAATCAGTGGTATCCGATACGTGCCGCTTTTCGTTACCTCACACAACGTCCTTGGAATCGCCTACCCATACACACGAAAACCAAAGTACTCAACCCAACGCTTGCTTGCTTGGCTGGTGGTCGAAATAAAATGCTGGCTGCCAAAGCCTACGATATTTTTAATGCTGAAGTGCGAGAATCGGGCTTAAAGGTAGTGACTCCTGAAACCATTTGGGATGTGAGTAAAAATGAGATTCCTATTTGGGTGAAAAAAATGGGGGGACAGGCCGTAATCAAAATTCCATACAGCAACGCAGGGCAAGGTGTTTTCACCATTATTTCTCAAAAAGAGCTCGATGAATTTATGGCACAAGATTTTGATTATGAGCGTTTTATCGTGCAAAGTTTAATTGGTAACTATAACTGGAGTTCTACGAGTTCTACTGGAAAATTTTACCACGTAGGTACGATTCCAAATCTCAAAGGGCATACTTTTGTTGCTGATTTGCGAATGATGATTAGCAGTACACCCGAGGGCATTCGTCCCTTATGTGTTTATGCTCGGCGTGCAGCAAAAGCTCTGGAAAATGATATTTCTGAAAGCAGCAATTCTTGGGAAATGTTGGGAACAAATTTATCCATTAAATACGGTGCAAATAGCTGGGGCAGCGACACCAACCGATTGATGTTGATGGATCGCAGAGATTTTAATAAACTCGGCTTGGGCTTAGATGATTTGATTGAAGCTTATATCCAAAGTGTTTTGTCTATGATTGCGATTGATAAAATGTGTAAAACATTGATAGGCACGAAAGGGAAATTTAAAATGCGCTTATTTAAATCCCTCAATGACGATCCTACTTTGGTCAACGAAATAAAAGTTCAATAAGAGAAATGCACAAATTCAAAATTTTAGTACTCACAGACCATACAACGCACAGTCGGGAAAATTCCATTTACGCATTATTGCGAGCAATGGCACAGCATCCCGACTGTGCTTTGGTGCAGGTTGGCAGTCGCGGAAATCATCAAAATGATGCCTTTTTCTATACCTGTACAACTACTGATTTACAAGTAACTACCATTGACGGAACCTTTGATTTTCAGGAGAGTGGACAGCAATTTACTGAAAACTGCATAAGTAAAAACCTACAAGATTACGATGCTATTTTTATGCGTTTGCCTAGACCTATTTCTCAACAATTTTTTGCTTTTTTAAGCAATTCTTTTCCACCTAAATACATCATAAACCGCCCTAGCGGAATGATGGAAGTAGGGTCTAAAAAATTTCTTTTACAGGTAAAACATTTGTGTCCGCCTATTCGATGGTGCAATAGTTTGGATGATATAGAAAAATTTTCTGAGCATTTTCCCATTGTTTTAAAGCCTTTGGAAAATTATGGAGGAAAGGGAATTGTCAAAGTTGAAAATGGCACCGTTTCTGTTCAGAAAAAAACAATGTCTTTAGAAGATTATTTACCTTTTTTGCAAAAAGAATTTGATAATGGGGGCTATTTGGCAATGAAATTTTTAAAAAATGTCAAAGAAGGGGATAAGCGAATACTGGTTGTTAATGGAAAAATTCTCGGTGCATCCCTGCGTTTGCCTCCACCCGATTCGTGGATATGTAATGTATCGCAAGGTGGACAATCTATTTTTGCAAAACCCACTGAGGACGAAATACATATGACCAATATTTTAAGCCCAACTTTAAGGGAAAAAGGCGTGCTGATCTATGGTTTTGATACCTTGGTAAACGATGATGGTAAACGTGTACTATCTGAAATTAATGCCTTGAGCATTGGCGGTTTCCCACAAGCCGAGCAGCAGTCAGGCAAGCCAGTTGTACAACAAACCATTAATTTATTTTTTCAATATTTACAAACAATAGCTAGTGCTGATACAACCGCAAATAATACAAACACTTAATATACAAGCAATTCCCAAACAAAGCATTACTCGTTATTGGTTAAATCTAATCAACGATGGGCTAGGGCAACCGATTCAGGTACCTATTATTATTGCAAAAGGTGCGGAAGATGGCCCAACTCTAGGGCTTACAGCCGCTGTTCATGGCAATGAACTCAATGGTATTCCCGTCATTCAGCGATTGTTCAAAGAGCTAGATATAGCAACTTTGAAAGGTACTGTCATTGGTGTGCCTGTAGTGAATATACCGAGTTTTGTTCGCAAAAAACGCCGTTTCAATGATGGAACTGACCTTAACCACATTATGCCGGGGAAGTCAGATGGTAATGTAAGCCAAGTTTACGCCTATCGCATTGTTAATCATATTGTTAAACACATGGACTACCTGTTAGACTTACATACCGCCAGTTTCGGACGCATTAATTCTTACTACATTCGCGCGGATATGAACGAACCCATTACCGCACAATTAGCCCGATTGCAAAACGCCCAAATCATTGTCAACAACCCACCTTCTGATGGAACTTTGCGCGGTGCCGCTGACGAAATTGGTATTCACGCCATCACCCTAGAAGTAGGCAACCCAAATACCTTCCAAAAAGGCATGATCCGCAATGGTCTAACAGGCATTTTCAATGTGCTGAACTACCTTAATATGCTAACAGACGGTATCGAAGAAGCCACAACACCCTGCGTTCTATGTCAAAGTTCCTATTGGATTTATACCGATGTTGGCGGCTTATTAAGCGTTTTCCCGAATGTAGCCGAGCGTGTACAAAAAGGACAATTAATTGCCGTTGTGCAAAATGTTTTTGGTGATGAATTAAAACGCTATTTCGCACCTGAAGATGGTATTGTTATTGGAAAAAGCGTTAGCCCTGTCAATCAAACAGGTGGTCGGATTTTGCATTTGGGAGTGGATATGATAGAGGTAGGAAAAACTTATAGTGCATAAAAAAAGCTTCCAACCGAATAGGTCAGAAGCTTTTTTGTGGGGAGTTTTGCAATTTATAAGAATAACAATTTTGATTCATCAGCATGAGAAAAGAAAACATAATCGTCTTACATCTTATGTCTTAAATCTTGTATCTCAAGCCTTAATTATTATTTTGAGCCTTTTCGAGCAGGAGTCTAATGAATGCTTTTTCGGCTTCTGGTAGTTTATCGAGTTTTTCTTGAGGTAGAACTTCCGCAAAAAGTGGCATATAGGTCTTTTTGAGGTTCAGCAATTCTTGTTGATAGTCAATATCATTACTGACATCACTTTTGCCTTTATACTTTAGTTTGATTTCTTTACGCTCTCTTTGGTAATCATTGTAGCGTGGAAAGAAAGCCTCTGCCTCATCTGAGGTTAGGTCTAAGTAGTTCGTAATGAAAGCTACCTGCATAGATTTGATGCCGTCGAAAGTGCCTGCTTGTGCTTGTAAAAACAAAGAGGAACTGGTGACCATCAAGAGGATTACTATAGTCGTTCTGAATTTATGAAATAGTTGGGTTTTCATAGCAAATCAATTAAAATATCTTCGTCAAATGAATTATTGTCTAGTTCGTCTAAAAGAAAGTTGTTTAAAGTTTCTTGGTCAATATCTGCGCCTAAGTCTTTTAAACTAATGGCATCTGTATTTACAGAACTCAAGAAATCTTCACCTTCTAGTGCGTCAGCAAATTCGTCCATATTATCAATAATGAAAGCCTGTGCTTCTTCTTGCGAAATATTATCGATAGATTCCATTACCTGTGCCATAGTTGGAATGTCGTTGGTTGAATCAAGATTATTGAATAACCATAAAGAACAAATAAACAAGGCTAAAACGGCTGCAATAGATAGAACATTGCGAATGGCTTGGCGCGTAGACCTTTGTGCAGGTCGTGGTGCCATAGGGACGACTTTTGGTGCAGGGGTTGCGGTCACTTTTTGCAGGGTACGGCTGCTGTTGGCAGTTTCTAGTACCTTGTCGGCGAGTTGGTCAAAATAGCCTTCGGGCGTACCGAAATTGTTTGTTTTGCCGACTAATTGCTCAATGTTTTCGCTTGCTTGTAAACTTTCGATGTCTTGTGTAAGGGTGTTGAAGTAGTCTTTTGGAACGTTAAAAGGCTGTTCTTTACCAGCTAATGCCTCAATACTTTCTGTTGCTTTTTCTGCTTCCACTTCGTTGAGAATGTTGGCAGTTAAGCTGTTGAAATAATTTTCAGGAACTGCAAAAGGTTCTTTGCGTTCAATGGCATCTAGCGTAGGTGTAGCAGGCACTTCTATTTCCTGATTATCCATTGCTTTGATGGTGTCCATGATGCTATCGCTGAGTTCAGCAAAATAATCATCGGTTGGAACCGTAAATGGATTGACCTTACTCACATCAACCAAGTCAGTAGCTTCTTCTTTTTCATTGACTTGCTCATCAATACTTCGTATGTGTTGTAAAACGGCATCTGGTAGTTGTTCAAAGTAGTTGTCAGTTGTACCAAATGGGTTTAATTTACTTACCCCATCCAAATGAGGTGTCGGTATGTCGTCCGCCATCTCCTCAGATTCATTCACTTTATTTAGAACAGTCATCTGCAATTGGTCAAAATAGTCAGTAGGTGTGTTAAATGGACTCACCATACTAACCTCATCCAGATTTGGGGTAAATAAAGTCTCTTCCTTCGCCTCAGATTCACTCACTTTATTTAGAATGGATGACTGTAATTGTTCAAAGTAATTGTTTGGAGCTATAAACGGACTGTTTTTCGTGATAAAAGTATTGATAGGCTCCTCAACAGGAATGTCAAAGTTTGTTGGGATTGTTAACTGTTGAAGGACAGACTGTTGGAGCGTTTCAAAGTAATCGTGTGGCACTTTAAAAGGATGCTCCTCTGACAGTTGGCTCAGAGTCGGAGCTATTTGTAACAATTCGTCCATTTCTAGGCAGCTTTCTATGGTGGCGATATGTAGGCTTTCAAAGTAGTTATTAGGTACTTTAAAAGGCTGAATTGCCAACAATTGCGCTAAGTTTGGAGCCAATTGTTCAAGTTCTTGTGATATGTTATTTTTGTTTTTCATTTTTCCTTTTCGAGTGCAAAGTTTTAGATGTATACCTAGCGTTAGGGTTTAATTAGGGACTAAGTATTTTTCAATTTTCTTGACTGCATGATGGTAAGATGCTTTTAAGGCTCCAACTGATGTGCCTAAGACTGCTGACATATCATCATATTTCATGCCATCGTAATATCTCATATTAAAAACTAGCTTTTGTTTATCGGGCAATCTTGCAATGGCGTTTTGCAATTTTATTTGCACATCATCGCCATCAAAATAAGGGTCTGCCTTCAATTGCGCCGATAAATCGTAATCATCAGTCACTAGTGCGGCGGATGATCTTCTTTTCTTTTTATTTAAAAAAGTCAGCGATTCATTGGTAGCAATTCGATAGAGCCAAGTGTAGAGTTTAGAGTCGGCTCTAAATTTGCCCAAATTACGCCAAACTTTGATAAACATGTTTTGACAAACATCATTAGCATCGTCGTGATCTACCACGATACGGCGAATGTGCCAATACAATTTTTCCTGATATTTTGTCATCAACAACCTAAACCCAGCTTCTTTAGTCGCTTCGTTATTAAATTTGCTTAGGATGTCTTGATCGCTAATACTATTCATTTGTTTAATCATGTTGTAAATAATGATAAATATATGTGCCTAGTATTATACTATTTTTGTGGCTTATGTATTAGGGGAAATGTGTAGTACAATAAGGCTATTATTAAAAAGAAACGGTTTTTTTATTGGTATTTGGTAGAGACAAGGCATGCCTTGTCTCTACGATGACGACCTGTAATGCTACTTCCGCAACATCACTTTCTGCGCTGCTTCTACGATATTAGACGTGTTAATACCGTATTTCGTCATTAATTCTTCGGGTTTCCCACTTTCGCCAAATTGGTCATTCACCGCAACCATTTCCATCGGGGCAGGGTGATGTTGTGCCAATACTTGCGCTACGCTACCTCCCAAACCGCCATTGCGTTGATGCTCTTCCGCAGTGACTACACATTTAGTCTTTTTCACTGATTGTAGAATGACATTAGTATCCAATGGTTTAATGGTATGCATATTTATAATTTCGCAAGAGTAGCCTTTTTCTTGTAAAATATGCCCTGCTTCGATGGCTTTCCACACTAGATGCCCACATGCAATGATGCTAACATCTGTTCCTTCGTTTAGAATTTGTGCTTTCCCAATTTGAAAATTTTGATCTTCTTTTGTGAAAATAGGGACTTTAGGCCGCCCAAATCGGAGGTATACGGGGCCGTGAATATTTGCAATGGCAATGGCCGCCAATTTAGTTTGCATATAATCGCAAGGCACTACTACCGTCATATTGGGCAGCATCTTCATCATGCCGATGTCCTCTAAAATTTGGTGGGTTGCGCCGTCCTCGCCTAGCGTAATACCTGCATGAGAGGCACAAATTTTAACGTTTTTTTCGGAATAAGCAATAGACTGTCGGATGGTATCATA
>JAHDHV010000010.1 GCA_020631155.1 Bacteroidota bacterium
TATAAGAGCCTTTGCAGATGAAACCATGTAAGAGGTTATAAAATAAGTTGATTGGCACTTTTTGGTACCATTGAGAAGTGTTGGGTTGTTAGTTAGTTGGTGATATTAAAAGCTAGATAGCTTATATCCTTTCTTACCTCTTAAATTAGAACAAGTAAAAAGTGCTTAGACATAATATAGGAGACATAAGACTTGAAGTAATTATTTTATTATTAATAATAAAGTAACTTGTGGCAAGTTCAAATGCCATTTATGTTTTGCCTAACTACTTAAAAAATACTTGAACATAAATAATAATCCCATTGTTATAATAGAATTATAAAAAACTATTCATTTTTTGTAGACATGCATTGATTTCAAAGAGAAGAACTTGGTTGATGGTGAATATTGAAATCATTGATGATTAGAGTAAGTTTGGCACAAAAATTGCTAAAATTAAGCACATCTTCATTTACAATAACATTGCATATGTGCAAGATTTGACCAGAACCTCAAAGAATGAACATCAATAATTAATTGATTCAACACAAACAACTTGTAGGACATGGCTACAAAAGTTAATTAGTTTCAAAGAGCTAATAAGATTAAAAAAATCTTGTCAATAGTGTAATATCTCTCTCCAAAGGAATCATAAAAAGGTGATTTAAACAAAATACACCTCATTATTTTATTTATACGGCTAAATGTTGCTTTAGGTTACCTTTTTTATTGAAAAAATAAAATAAAATTTACAAAGCTATGATTTTCTAAATAAAGTGTTTTTAATTAAATGTTTACGCTTGTAAAATTTTACTAAATTGTGACAACATAATACACCCATTTTTAATTTTTCCCTTGATTAGATTTTATTTTTTAATAAAATGGTTTTTAATTTCTTTCCCTTTTTCTAAGAAAAATAACTCAAAAACAATTTCCATACACTACTCTGTTGTAACAAACCATGAAAATATGATAAAAGTTTCATAAGTTGTTGTAATTTAAACTAATCCTATCGCTTTTGCAATTTTTTTTTTAAAATCATGACTAAAAAGACAAAAGCACGACATGTAAAAATGCCGTGCCTATTTTGGTGATTAACAAGAGCTAAAAGCACTAGATGAAGCTAATTGTTGAACCATTGCTTATTCGGTTAAGAGCAATTTTGCCTCATATCTTTGATGGGCAGTTTGTACCTGAATTAAGTACAAACCTTTATGTAAGTGACGTAAATCCAGATTTGTATTCAAACTCGGAATGTCTTTAGGATTAAGGATTTGAGTATAGGCTAGTTGTCCTGTTACAGTATATACCTGAATATATACAGGTGTTGATTGAACATCGGGAATGTTGAAATAAACAATGCCATTGCTTGGATTAGGAGTAAGTTTTAGTGGTAAAGTTTCAGGTTTGAGTTTTCCTTTTCCTATAGTTTTAGTCTTCGTAATTTTTACTAAATAATCTTCCACCTCTCCACGTTGAAAATCCGAACAAGCATCTACAGGTGCGCTGTTCTGCTTCGAAATAACACGCATTAAAGTTTCGCCAGCCAATGCTTCTTGTGGAATTGTCAATTCTCCAGTAAGTAGCCGTCCTGTGTAGTTGGCATCATATAGTAATTCATTCGCTTCAAAACTATCACTTTGGTCTAAGTCTACCCATACTTGAGCAAAATTAGGGTGATTATCAGCTACTTGAGTAATGAGTTTCAGGGGATAAGCTTCTCCTGTTCTGAGGCTGATGTGTAGGTCATTATCTAGTGTAAAAGTACTATAAGCTTGACTATTGCTAGAGCGATTTTGTAGGTTGCCGATGCCAAAGAACTGAATGTAGTTTGGGCTGTAGGTGCTACTGTTTTGATTAGGCAAACAGTAATTATTTGGGCGAATCCAAAGGGTAAGAGAGGCATCAGCCATAGCGACTATACTTCTATCAGTTTGATATAAAACAGCACTTTGTAGCGGAATAGTCATTGGCTCATATCTATGATCAGGGGTGATGGTTGGAGCCTCAATGATTGAGAATGGAATAACAGGAATGATACAACCGCCCGAACAAAGAGCCCCACTAATATCAGGATTACCAGTTGGATCGTTAGAACTCATGCCAATATAAAGCATATTTTTGTCCTGAATTCTGTACTTAGCAGAAAAATCTTGCCCTAGCACTCCGAAAGAAGAAGGAATGAAATGAGCACTATCACCGCCAAGTTTGAAATACAAAGCATTAGCAGGAATAGCTTGTCCATTCTGATCTTTGGCAACTACAGTATAGTGAACAGCCCCTTTGTCAAAATGACTATAGGTAATTCCTAGGCTAATGTCATCAGAAAGAGTAGGAGAAACTAGCTGTTTCTGGTAATCCCAAAAGGATAACAGAGTAGCATTTTCGTCATTTTCTAAGCAACTATGAGTCAACGTTTTTGCGGTTGTTGCTTTTTCTTGAAGGCATTTAGAGCTTGTTTTGACTTGTTGGCAAAAGCCATTTGTCAACCAGGCAAACTGTAAATAAAACAAACAGAATAGTCCGATTGTTACATTAAAATTACTTTTCATAACTCTTTTGGTTTTTCGTAAGTTAAACATTTGTTTGAGATTAGATAGGCTATTTAGGAAAAAGCATCTATCAAATACTCACTTAGTAATCAATTGAGAAATGAAAAGGTTAACGATTTATCGAACTATTTTTTTATTTTTTTTAATAAACTAAACAAATATTTCATATTTTATATGTTTAGTTTGTATTATTTTTTGTAATTTTCTAACTGCTTGCAGCCTTCTTGTTTTAGCTACGTTAACGTTGGCATAATTCATTGTATGGACAATAGCATCTAAACAATAGTTTTTAAAATAAAATAAGCGAAGTATGGTTTGTGAACTTTGATCTAACTGACAAAACAAGTGGTCTAACAATAATTGTTGATGATGGTGTAATTCATCTAAAAAATATGGGTTATTCAAAAATTCTGGTAGTATTAAAAGGTTAGTCTTTCGGTCCTCTAAGGCTTTTTTGTTAAAAAAATTAATCAATTTGTAATCACCTATTTTGTATAAATAAGCTTTTAACGGGGCTTGCGACTGCTTCGTATTTAAGGTTTTAATGTTTACATACAATGCCTCTAAACTGTCGTGAAAAATATCGCTGGCGGTTTCATGAGAGCAATTGTACTTTTGTATTGCTCTATAAATAAATGGATTGCGAAAAGTGCGATAAATATCATCCCATAGTTTGGATGGATTGTTTTCTAGTTGTTCACAAAGTTGACCTAGCGTAATATTATCTAAAAACAAGTCCTTTGATGAGTCCTTTGGGTCAAGAGGTACTTCTTTCATAGCGGATTAATGTTAATTAAAACACTTTTTTGGTGTTTAGACATAAGAAACGATGTAGAATTTGATATAATTTCCTCATTATCAGCTATTTATGACAAATTCAAATGTCGTTTAATATTGTCTATTTGCTAAATCGTAAAAAAAAGTGTCTGTAGATGATGGTGTGTATTATGGTGTTATTTTGTTTGGATCAGGTGTTTTTGGTCATATAGTTTTTTTTGTATAGAGTTAACTAAAAAAGTGTATTTTAAGCTCGTCAAAGTTAAAAAGCATAGTGTAAATGCCCAAAGCTAAGAAGTAAAGTAAGTGAGATTTTTTTGCTAGAATAGATATTATTGTTGAGTGCTATTTGTCTTTTATAAAAGGCTAGTAGTTAGTGAATTAGTGTGTTTATTTTTTTGCTATAAATGATTTTTGTAGTGAGGGGAAAAGCTGTTATTTGTTATTGTAAGATTATAAAGTAGTATTTTTTGCTGTAAATGACTTATTTACAAAATTAAAAGAAAAAGAGAGAGCAGAACGAAATTCAATTAGTAGGTAATTGAAAATAAATGCTTTGTTAAAAAAAGTATTATTTTTGGAGAAAAGTGAATCAGTATTGTGTTATGAAAAAATAAAATGTATGCAAGAAAGTCGTTTAGTAGAAGTATTTAAAACATTGACTAGGAGTGAGTTAACACAGTTTCAGAAGTTTGTTAACTCGCCTTATATGAGCAATAGCCCAAAAAATATTGCCCTTTTTCGCTTATTACGGGCGGATTTAAGGGCTTATGAGACAGAAAACGACAAAAAAAACTATCATTTATCTTCAGAAAGGGCGTATACAAAGGTATATCGTGAAAAATGGACAGGAATTAAGAATCAAAGAGATAAGTTAATGCAAATAAGAAAACAGTTGTTGGAGCATATAGAATATTTTTTGGTATTGGAGTATGTAAAAAAGCAAGAGAAGGAAGGTAAAGAGGCGGTTTTTTTTAATAAAACAATTGTTTTGGCAGTCGTCTATGAGAACAAAAAACTAATTAAATATGCCCTTCAACACTTAGAAAAAGGCTTGAAACTACTGGAGCAGCAAAAGGTAATAGATAATGATTATTTTCAAGCAAAGGCAAAAATAAACGAATATTTATTGCGTTTAACGATGCCTAGCGAGACAAAAGATAGCAAGGCATTGCAGAAGTATGCTGCCGAAATGAATAAAAATATGGATTATGATTATTATTTTAAAAAATTAGTGTTTTATTGCAGCAGTGCTACTCGCCGTCATTTGCTTAAAGGTGTTGATACGGTTTGTTCTAATAAAATAAGGGAAGTATTTAACTTTATAGAAAAAAATGACTTATTAGACATACCAACTTTTGCAGGTTATTATTATTATGCCCAAACTTTATTTTTTGATAAAGATAAGGAAAAGAAACTAGCTGCTTTTAAAGGATTAAAAAATGTTTTATTAACTAAAGGAGACTACCTATCGGATTTTGATTTAAGACAGTTCTGTAATAGTGTCATTAATTTTTACACTTTGCAAATTAGAATGGGAGAAAGCAAACATTTTGCAGATATGTTGGAGCTTTACAGATGGGCGATACCTGCTAATGTGTTAGAGGTAGGCGGCTTTTTAGACCATAATCATTATAGAAAATGTTTAAGTGCTGCTTGTGTATTAAAAGAATTTGATTGTGCAGCAAAATTTTCTAAACTGCATACTAAAAAACTGAGACTTGATTTTCAGGATAGTTATTATGTTTATGGGCAGGCTACTATATGTTTTTATAAAAAAGAATATAAAAAAGCCATTCAAGAAATGAATCAACTTCAACCAGCTAAAGATGATGATTATTTAAAATTATTTGCTCGTTTATTAATTGCAAAAATAGGTTATGAGCAGCCCAATGTTTATAAATACCTCACCAATTTTAGAGTAACAGGTAGTGATACTACTTTTGAAAATTATTTGCAAAATGTGCAAAGATGGGTGCGAGAACATGCTAAACTTTTAGGAGAAAATTATGAGTATTATAAAAGCTTAATTGATTTTTTATTAAGATTATTTAAAATAAAAATAAATTACACTTACAAAGCCAAAAGATCACAACAACAACTGAAAAAGGTAATTAAGGACATCAATACCTGCCCACATATGATTTGTGAAAAGAATTGGTTGTTAACCAAAATAAATGAATTACAGTAGAGAGACGTAAGATGTTGCGTCTCCCCAAGCAATGGAGATACAAAATGCTGCGTCTCCCCCCCAAACAATGGAGACGCAAAATTTTGTGTCTCTACTGTAATAATTTTTTAATACCTCAATACCCGCACCCCAATCACGCTGGCATTAGGACGATAGGCGTTGAAATCGCTGATGGATACGGTATTGTCCATATTGGCATCGGGGGCGGAGTAGGTGCCTGTGCTGCTGAGTTCATCGTCATAGGTGTTGAAGTCGGCGACATTGATGATGCCGTTGCCATTGAAGTCGCCTGCGTATTGTGCAAAAACGCCACTGCCGACACTTATCATTTGACTCGCTCCAAATGCTTGATTAACTGCCGTACTGAAATCGTAGGTCGTTACATTGGGCAAGGTCACAGCGGTTGCGCTCATCGTTGCTAGGTGATTGCGAGAGCGTACCACTAGATAGTAGTTGCTACCGCTAGTAGCTAGACTTGGCAATAAAACACCATTTGTCACACCGTCAATGTCTACAATAAAACCGTCATTTCGCAAAAAGGCAGCACGTTGAGCTACTATTGTATTGTAATTGCTTGCATCTCGTAGTTCTACCAATACCCAATCAGTGACATCATTAGGGATGCTTGACATATTGACCACACTTTCTGTTCCTGTATATTGCCAAGGTGTGGTATTAAAAGGTTGTGTTAATGGAAGGATGTTGTTTGTGCGTAAGTTGGTAGACATTAAGCCTGTGGTATTGTTGTAACTGCCCTGTAAAAACACTCGTATTTTAGCGATTACTGTACAACTGCTGACTAGAATATTTTGCATTAAATTATTAGAACAATTCGCACCATTTACCGAATAATTGACTGGAATATTTCCATTTAAACCAGTAGGATCAAAATTAGTTCCTGTTACACCTGTTCCTGACCAAGTGCCTGAATTATCGGCATTTATAGCTAATAAAGTTGTTAAATTTAGAGGCGGATCGGTATCACAAAGACTAGAAGGTGCTGTCCAAGTGACATTAGGCGCAGCCTCTACCACAATATTTTGCATTAAATTATTAGAACAATTCGCACCATTTACCGAATAATTGACTGGAATATTTCCATTTAAACCAGTAGGATCAAAATTAGTTCCTGTTACACCTGTTCCTGACCAAGTGCCTGAATTATCGGCATTTATAGCTAATAAAGTTGTTAAATTTAGAGGCGGATCGGTATCACAAAGACTAGAAGGTGCTGTCCAAGTGACATTAGGCGCAGCCTCTACCACAATATTTTGCATTAAATTATTAGAACAATTCGCGCCATTTACCGAATAATTAACTGCAATATTTCCATTTAAACCAGCAGGATCAAAATTAGTTCCAGTTACGCCTGTTCCTGACCAAGTGCCTGAATTATCGGCATTTATAGTTAACAAAGTCATCAAATCTAAAGGTACATCGTCCGCACAAATTGGTGTGCTAGGCGTTGTCCAAGTGACATTAGGCGCAGCCTCTACTACAATATTTTGGGTTAAATTATTGGAACAATTCGCGCCATTTGCTGAATAAGTGACTGCAATACTTCCAGACAAAGCAGACGGGTCAAAGTTAGTTCCTGTTACGCCTGTTCCTGACCAAGTGCCTGAATTATCGGCATTTATAGCTAACAAAGTCATCAAATCTAAAGGTACATCGTCCGCACAAATTGGTGTGCTAGGTGTTGTCCAAGTGACATTAGGCGCAGCTTCTACTACAATATTTTGGGTTAAATTATTGGAGCAATTCGCGCCATTTACCGAATAATTAACTGCAATACTTCCATTTAAACCAGCAGGATTAAAATTAGTTCCTGTTACGCCTGTTCCTGACCAAGTGCCTGAATTATCGGCATTTACATCCAATAAAGTTATTAAATCTATAGCAGCATCATTATCACAAATAGGTGTAGTAGGCGTTGTCCAGGTTACATTTGGTGTAGCCTCAATGGTAATATTTTGCGTTAAACTATTGGTGCAACTTGCATTGTTGACGGTATAGGTAATAGGAATAGAGCCTGATAGACCCGTTGGATCGAAATTATTGCTTGTTACGCCTGTTCCCGACCAAGTGCCGTTTGTTAAACCTGTGGTTATCAAGGTATTTAAATCGAAAATAGGGTCGCTATCACAAAGGGTAGTTGTTGCCATCCAAGATGCATCAGGAATGGGATTAACAACAATATTTTGAGTCGAATTTTGAATACAACCGCCATTATTGACTGTATAGGTAACTGCAATATTTCCAGCTAAACCAGCAGGGTCAAAATTGGTAGTTATTACACCTGTTCCCGACCAAGTGCCTGAGTTATCCGCATTTACATCTAATAAAGTCATTAAATCTATAGGAGTATCATCACTACAGAGCGGTGTGCTAGGTGTTGTCCAAGTGACATTTGGTGTAGCCTCCACAGTGATGTTTTGTGTTAGACTATTGATACAACCTGCATCATTGACGGTATAGGTAATGGGAATGGAACCAGACAAACCCGTTGGATCGAAATTATTACTTGTTACGCCTGTTCCCGACCAAGTACCGTTTGGTAAACCTGTGGTTATCAAGGTATTCAAATTGAGAATGGGGTCACTATCACAGACTATAGTTGAAGCTGCCCAAGATGCATCAGGAAGAGCAATCACAATATTTTGGGTCAACTCTTTGGTGCAGGGGGCTGCGCCGAGCGTATAAGTAATAGGGATAGAGCCAGATAAACCAGTCGGGTCAAAGTTGTTAGCTGTTACACCTGCTCCCGACCAAGTGCCACCAACCGTTGCATTAGGATGGAGTAAAGTATTTAAATCAATAGGTGCAGCCGTTTCACAAAGCGTAGTTGTATCCCAAGCAGCAACAAGAGCAGTAGAAACGGTTTTACTAATGGTAAAATTATCTACAATATTATCGTTTTGATCAATGGCTGTTACGTCAACACTCATGCCATTGATGTTGACAATCAGGTAGTGATGTATAAAGTTTTGTACCGAAATATGCGGCCAGTCATTCGGTTTAGAATCGTCTAAATTTCCGCCACCGCCACCAGAAGTAACATATTTAACGCCATTTAATTCTCCTCTTTCATAGCCATGCATATGCCCATTAAATACCATATCCACCCCATAAGTTTCAAAAACGGGAACTAGGTGATTGCGTACATCGTCCTCACCATCATATTGAAAATACGGTTGGAAAGGAAGATACCAAAGTGCATCCCAAGCATTGGTAAAAGGTGGCTGGTGGAAATATACAAACACCCATTCGGTAGTCCGACATTCTAACTCATCAATTAGCCATTCATATTGGGGAGAGCCCGGTTGATAGTCATTGACAAAGTTGACATGTAAAGCAATAATTTTAGCATTTCCATATTCAAAAGAATAATACTCTTCCGTATTTTGTGGATTATTGGTAAACAAATAAAAATCTTCCAAATATTGTTGTGCGGTTCCATTATCAGCAGGATAGCCATATAAATCGTGATTGCCAATGGCAGTATAATAACAGCGATTTTTTAAAATATCTTTGTAAATATCAAAATAATAAGTGTCATAATCAGTGCCATCCTGTTGGGTAACATCCCCACAAACCAAGCCGAAATCGAACTCATTATTGTTAGAGGCAGTCAGCATTTTAGCAGCCAGATTTTTTTGCGGCGTATTATTCATCCCACAATCCCCAAATACCAAGATGTCTGTACTCAATTCGGTATCTGGTTTGGCAGTGTAAAAATATTCTACATTAGTACAAGGGCTACCCCCAACATCGCAAATTTTGTAATAATACTGTGTATAAGCAGCTAATCCTGTGATGGTTACGGCATGTTTTGTGGTGCCACTAGAAGCTAACATATTAGGTTGGCTAGTGGGTGAACTGCCATAGTATAGTTCGTAATTTGCATTGCTAGAAGAGCGCCAAGCAATCAACATAGAATGTTGCGCTGCTTTTTGCAAATACGGTTGACGCGAAATTTGCGAAATTTGTGCGTAACTATAATTGCTTGATAATAATAAGCTTATAAAAATTATAGTGAGTAAAAAGAGAGGGGATTTGATAAACTTTTTAGTAGATAAAAGGTTCATAATTGCTTTTTCTTTTGTAATGATTGGCTATTTAAACAATAATAGTTACAAAACTAATGAAAATGTTAGGGAGTTGTTAAGCAATTGTTAAGGAATTATTAAGCCATTATGAATATTTTACAGAAATAAAAAGAAAATTGCCATCCATAAACTTATTTGAAACCCTAATAATTCCCCACCGAAAGCATCACCAAAGTACAAGCTTCTATGATTTCAATGCCTTTACTTTTGGCAATTTTCGCCAGTTCAGGATTCTCTGAGCCGGGGTTAAAAATGATGCGTTTAGGAGCTAATTTTAATAAGTAATCATAATATTGCTGCTGTTTATTAGCGTTGAGATACATCGTTACAGTGTGGATATTAGAGAGTTGTGGAAATCCTGTTTGTATAGTTAGTCCTGCTATATAGCCCTCGCTTTTTCCAAGCAAAATAGTTTCATGCTGATGTTGTGTAAGGCGTTTACTAGCTATATTGGAGTAACGACTTGGATTGGTACTTGCTCCTAAAATCAGTGTTTTTTTATGCATAATGATTTATTACAAATGAGAAATTTTTTTAAAAAAAAGGCATTTTGTGGAAATAGCAGTTGTTGAGTATATTACTTATAGCGTATTTTCGCTAAAAATGCTAACTTTGCAAAGCAACTATTGTTCGCAGTAAGACCCAATCTTTTTGTACAATTTTTGTCAAAACCAAATATTTTTTGATTGTTGACCTTATTGAATGAGAAAACGTATTTCAAATTTTTTATCGCTATGTATGTACATAGTGGTTGCTATTTTTATCTATCAACCGATATTTAAATTTTTACCCTATTTAGTAGAACTCAATGGAGCAGTAAAGTCTGTTGTGTCGGGTTTATGTGCTTTTTTCATGGCCTTTCTAATGGTAGAAACCTTTAAAGTTACGGCTACAATTGTACTGATTCTAAGCTTTTTGGTAATGATATTTGTAGGTATTAGCAGCGATTATACTTTTTCCGATCTAAAAAAAGGTATACAAGTTGTTACTTCCAGCATTTCTTCCTTTATTGAAGAGCAAACATCGGATAAGGAAAAAACGCCATGATTTTTTCCCTTCAAGTTTTTTCTTTACCTTACCTTTGCCTCAATATTGGGGATGTTTCAAATGCCATGCTTTTCAACCAACAGTTTTTGCTTATTTTGACAGTTCGTGGATTAGTAGATTAGTGATTCGTTTTTTGGACTTTTTAGTTTCTTTTTGAATGAGTTCTGTAACGATGGCTTTGGCCGTTAAAGTTCTTGTAAGTAGTTGATAATCAGCTTTCTAAAAAGCTAAAAAGCTAAACAGCTAAAAGGCAATCTCACAACTAAAGTGTTAGGAAGATTATGAAGCATACTCAATATTTTTTATCCAAAATAATAAATTTATTTACAATATTTTTATGTCTTATTTTAATAATTTAGAAACACTAGAAAAAAATTATCAGCAACTCACAGATATAGAGCAACATATTATAAAAGTGGGTGCTATTATTTATGAAGCTACTCCTGTAAATACTTTTTGGAAAGCTTTACAATTGTTTCGTGTTAGAAAGAAAGTAGGTGATATTACTCAAAGTGGGGTGAAGAGATATAAAAGCAAATTTCATGATTTAGGTTTGTTTTATGGAGGAAATAAAGTACAAGTAGTCGAGAATTTTGTACATATTCTTTTTGCAGAAGCTCTAAAGGAAGATTATTTTAATGAATTGGTAAAATTTTTATTAGAAAAACATGCCATTACGCTAGGATGGTACTATGATAGGAACAATACCTTTGATCGTTACATAAGGGATATGCGAATCGCAGTAGCAACCAATAATTTATCCTTGCTTCAAGAGCGAAGTACAGCCGCATTTAATCGCTATAAAAGGGAATATCAAGATTTTTACTTTTGGCAAACCCTATTTAATAGTCCTTTTCGGCTAGATATATGGAAAGCTTACCCTGTTGAAATTCAAGATGACATTATATGGCAATTGGTGATAGAAGGTTTTAATAAACTTTCATCATTAGACACAATACTAAAACATGCACAGGAAAATGATTTATTTAAAAATAAAGAACTGGATACTGCTGAAGAACTAAGAGATACGGTTGTATATGGGTTAATTATGAAAGGGGAGTTCGATGTTGCTGAACAAATTTGTAAAACGTATTCAACTGATGAGGATACCTTCGCTAATTTGGCATGGATAGAGCTTTTGCGCGGCAATTATGATAAAGCTTTACAGCAATTTGATGTTGCTTTGCAATTATATCGCAAGCAAACCAGAAAACGAGCAGGTTTTTTGACACACGTTAGTAGCGTTTTTTATTTAATGCTGTGGATTAGAACAGGCAAAGTAATTCAAGATAAAGAAGTGGTTAAATGGGCTAAAAAATCAGAAGGTTTTGCTTATAAAAATGAAGCATTAAGAAGTCTAGCATTCATGAGAAAAAACGATGAAGGAGGAGCGCAAAGTATTCTTAGATATTTTCCTATAAGAGATAACCTAGATTTTTTGCTTAAAATGTGGTGTGAATACTGGATAGATGTAAAGAGCTCTGTTAAAATTAAAGATTTAAAAGATAAATTTAAAAAAGCTTATGACAATGCTTATTATTGGTATGCCTTAGAAGTGGCAACAATGTTGGAAATAAAAACAACAGGTAAAGACAAAAAAAATTATAGGGAAAAGAAAGAAGAATTAGAAGCAAAAATAGGGGCAAAAAGTGTGTTGAATGTAATTGAAAAAGAGGCTAAATGGAAACGCACCCTCAATGCTTTGACTGCCCTAGTAAGAACGGATTCAAAAGCTAGAAAAAGTAGTGAAAGCCGCCTTATTTGGTTGGTAGATATTAAGACTGAATCATTAGAACCAAAAGAGCAAACCATTACTAAAAGTGGCAGATGGAGTAAGGGGCGTAAAGTTTCTTTGAAAAGAATAAAACTAGGAGAGATTGCAGGTATGACAGCGCAAGATTTAAGGGTGGCAAAAAAAGCTATAAGTGGCTATCATGATTATTACTCAAATAATTATTATATAGATTTTTATACTGCTATTGCAGAAATGATAGACCATCCACTATTATTTTTAGCTAATTCTCCTACAACTTCATTAGAATTGATCAAAGTAGAACCCAATCTGCTAGTTAAGCGAACAAATAATAATAAATATTCTATAGAATTTTCAGAAAATTTAGGGGGGAGTGGTGATATTAAAATTATTAAAGAAACCAATACCCGTTACAAAGTATTGGTGTTAAATGAAGAACAAAAAGCCATCCAAGAGGTATTAGGAAATGGAAAATTTGTTGTGCCTTCAAGTGGAAAGAACGCTTTGCTCGAAACCATTAAACAAATATCTTCCTTAGTAACGATAGAATCTGAAGTTGGAGCAGAAGCTGAAAATATTCCGATGGTAGATGCCGATAAACGTTTATACATACAAATCATTCCGATGGGAGATGGCTTTAAGCTAGAAACTTTTTCCAAGCCGTTCACCACCGCACCGCCTTATTTTAAAAATGGGCAAGGCTCCAAAACAGTTATTGCAGAAATAGACGGAGAAAAAGTACAAACAAAGCGAAATTTAAAAGAAGAAAAACAAAATGAAGAAACCTTAATTCAAGCCTGCCCTACTTTATGGGAGCTGGACGGCGAATATGGCGAATGGATGTTGGAGGAACCTGATGTGTGTTTAGAGGCTTTGAGTGAGATTGAACCTTTAAGAGATGCGGATAGAATTGTTTTGGAATGGCCAAAAGGAGCCAAAATGCAACTGCTCCATAATAATGCGTCTTTTGAACAGTTATTTTTAAATATCAATGGAGAAAATGACTGGTTTGAGCTATCAGGTAGCTTAAAAGTAGACGAGCATACCGTTGTACAATTGCAGACTCTACTCCAAAAATTAGACGATAAAAAAAGCCGTTTTATTGAGTTATCAGAGGGTAATTTTATCGCTCTAACCAAACAACTGCGCCGCAAATTACAAACACTAAAAGGCTTTGTCAATGATACCAAAACAGGCCTACAATTCCATAAATTGAAAGGTTTGGCACTCGAAGAATTTTTAGCAGAAGCCAAAGAAGTTGAAGCTGATAAAGAGTGGCAAAAATATAAAAAACGCATTGACAAAGCGCGAAAACGAAAGGCACGTGTCCCCTCAACCCTCAAAGCAGAATTGCGCGATTACCAAAAACTAGGCTATCAATGGTTGTCGCAATTAGCGGAATGGGGCGTAGGAGCTTGTTTGGCCGATGATATGGGCTTGGGTAAAACCATTCAAGCCTTGACCGTTATTTTAGAGCGCGCCAAAACAGGACCAACCCTCGTTGTTGCCCCCGCTTCGGTAACCCGTAACTGGATAAAGGAAGCCCAAAAATTCGCGCCAACTTTAAATGCTCAGTTATTTGGACAGGGCAAGAGGGCAGATGTTTTGAAGAATTTAAAAAAGTTTGATTTGCTAGTAACAAGCTACGGATTGATGCAACAGGAAATTGTATTGATGGAAAAAGTTAAATGGACAACTATAGTTTTGGACGAGGCGCAATCCATCAAAAACAAGATGACCAAACGCTCTAAGGCGGCTATGAAATTACAGAGCAAGTTTAAGGTCATTACCACAGGTACACCCATTGAAAATCACCTAGGCGAATTGTGGAATTTGTTCTATTTCATCAATCCCGGATTACTTGGCACTTTTAAAGACTTTAACGACCGTTTTGCCTATCCCATCGAAAAAATGAATGATAAGGATCGCAAAAAGCAATTGCAAAAACTGATTCAACCCTTTATTTTGAGGCGTAGAAAAACTGAGGTGCTAGACGAATTGCCAAGCAAAACAGAAATCACATTGACCGTAGAAATGAGCCAAGAGGAAATGGCATTCTACGAAGCTGCTCGCCGCAATGCCCTTGAGCATTTGGAAAATACACAACAGCCACCGGGCGCGCGACACCTGCAAATTTTAACCGAAATCATGCGTTTGCGTCAGGTTTGTTGCAATACCCGATTGGTTGTACCAGAAAGTACGATTCCAAGCTCAAAGCTCGAATTATTTGCTAGAATTGTTGGAGAATTACTAGAGAACGGACATAAAGCCTTGGTATTCAGTCAGTTCGTAAAGCATTTGAAAATTATTGAGGAGTATGTACAGCAGCAAAAAATCAGTTATCAATACTTGGATGGCAGTACGCCCATGAAAAAACGACAAAAAAGTATAGACGCTTTTCAATCTGGCGAAGGCGATTTATTTTTAATCAGTCTAAAAGCAGGTGGTTTAGGACTCAATCTCACCGCCGCCGATTACGTCATACACATGGACCCCTGGTGGAACCCTGCGGTGGAAGACCAAGCCTCTGACCGAGCGCATCGCATTGGTCAAAAGCGACCTGTTACCGTTTACCGCCTAGTAACCGAAGGCACAATAGAGGAAAAAATTGTTCAATTACACGAGAAAAAGCGCGACCTCGCCGATAGTTTGTTGGGGAATACCGATGTTAGTGCCAAATTATCCTCTGACCAATTACTGGAAATGATAAAAGAAGGCTAAATACTTAGACGTGAGATGTGAGACATAAGACGTGAGATAGTCCATTTACTATCAATAATTTATAACAAACCCAATAGTTGTTTAATTTTGCCTACTTGCTTAGTAGCTGACAATGGTACATTAACACCGATTAGGTTAAATTATCATTATCCTGAATGTTGATCCGTAGATTCGTGATTAGGTGTTTTTTTATGGCGGTTTTCTTTTTTTAATAATTTGTGTAGCGAAGGCTTTAGCCGTCATAATACTATAAAAATCAAAAGCTTATATCCATTAGGGAAATTAAAAAGTGATTTATTTCAACTAAAAAGCTAAAAAGCTAAAAAGCCAAATATCCAAAAAGCTAAATATCCAAAAAGCCAAATCAATATTTTTTTAAAATGATAAAAATGCGAGTAGTTATGGATTACTTAAATTGGGAGATGTATAAAAAAAGTATAAAGCTAATTGTTGTGTTTTTTGTGTTGAGTTGCTTGATGATAAGTTGTGCAAAAGAGGAAGAGGAGGAAGAGGTAATAGAGCCAGAACCAACAGCTTGTGAGTTAAAGCTAGATAGCTTGAAAATGAATCAACTACAAGTGATAGGCAGTCACAATAGTTATCGTTTGAAAACCTATCAAGCTATATTCGATTTTGTTATACAATTAGCCGATATTTTACCCGATGACCTTAATCCAGAAGCTTGGGATTATACCCATTTACCAATACCTGAGCAATTAAATGATTATGGTATGAGAAGTTTTGAGCTAGACATCTATCATGATCCACAGGGGGGGCGGTATTATGAGCGAAAAGCTTTAGCCATCATCAATGAGCCTACCGAATCGGGTATACCAGAACTCCTAGAACCGGGTATGAAAATCGTACACATTATTGATGTTGATTACGAAACAAATTATTATACCCTTAAATCTGCATTAAGTACACTTAAAGACTGGTCAGACCAAAATCCTACACATGTTCCCATTTTTATACTGGTAGAAACCAAAGAATCGGATGTAACACAGGTTTTACCCAATGGCGATTTTACGCTCGCATTGCCATTTACACCAACAGCCTTAGATTCGGTAGATATGGAAATTAAGGAAGTATTTGGAGAAAGCTTGGATAAGGTCATTACACCTGATAAATTGCGAGGGAATTATGCTTCTGTGAATGAGGCAGTATTGGCAGGTGCTTGGCCAACTTTAGCGGAGGCAAGAGGCAAATTTGTATTTATTTTAGATGGACGGAGAGAGCCTTATTTAGAAGGACATCCGGGTTTAGAGGGGCGAGTGATGTTTGTATATTCCAGCCCAGGGAATCCCGAAACTGCTTTTATTATTAATAATCAACCACTTGGAAATGAAGAGTTTATAAAAGAGAGAGTAGCCGAAGGTTACATAGTTCGTACTCGCGCCGATGCTGATACTCGCGAAGCACGATCAGGAGATATTAGCAGGCGAGATGCTGCTTTTTCTAGTGGCGCGCAAATCATTTCTACCGATTACTACCGCCCCGATCCGCGAGCAGATACAAGTAGCGCATGGACAAATTATACAGCCATATTTCCCAATGGTGAGTTAGCCCGTTTTAATCCCATTAATGCGCCTTTAGACAGCACAGCAGTAGACTGTTTGATTTTAGAATAGAGAATTTTTTTACAAAAAAAGTGACTACAAAAGTATCTTTTTGGCCTATACTATTGATTTCTGAAAATACATAAGTGGTGCGGATTTACTTATTGTATAGATACTTTTGCTAGTCACAAGGGGAGTTAATGTTTACTTATTTATTATAAAAATAAATAGGTTTGGGTATTTAAACAATATAGGTATAAATACGATTATAAACTAATTAAGTTACAAATAGTTGCTATTTTATTGTAAAAAAAAATTATGCAACAGGAAAAAAAACAATTGAGTGAAATTTTTTGCTATCCCATCAAGTCACTTGGCGGAATATCACTACGGAAAGCAAAAATTGAGGAAAGAGGTTTGCAGTATGATCGCCGCTGGATGTTGGTAGATGCAGCATCGGGATTGGCATTAACACAGCGCACTGTTCCTAAAATGGCTTTACTACAAGTAGCTCTAAAGGAAACAGCCTTACAGATAACGCAAGCTCATCAAAAATTAGCTCCTTTACTCATTCCCTTCCAAAAAACAGAGGGCTTTGAGACCATACAAGTGCAAGTGTGGGGTAGTATATGTACTGCACAAACTATTGATAAACAGATAGATGAGTGGTTTAGCGAAGCATTAGAACAGCCCTGCCGTTTGGTGTATATGCCTGATAATTGTCAGCGATTAGTGGATGTAGATTGGGCAAAAAAAGGCGAAATTGTCAGCTTTGCAGATGGCTATCCCTTGCTGTTAATTGGTCAGTCAGCCCTTGATGATTTAAACAAGCGAATGGAAAAAGCCATTCTAGTGAATCGCTTTCGCCCCAATTTGGTATTTACAGGCGGCAGCCCTTATGAGGGGGATACATGGCATCGTTTTCGCATTGGGCAAACCATATTTGAGAATGTCAAACCCTGTTCCCGTTGTATTGTCACCACTCTTGATCAAGCAACTTTAGCGCGAGGAAAAGAACCATTAAAAACTTTGGCTACTTACCGGAAAGTAGGTGGCAAGGTAATGTTTGGACACAATTTATTAATTGAAAATGCCACTCAATTAATGGATGAAAATTCGGTAGCGGTAGGGCAGGAGATAGAAGTGTTGAGTTGGAAGGAAGGGGTTTTTTAATTATATTAAGTGCCTAGACGTAAGATGTGAGACATAAGACTTGAGATAATTATTTTACTATCAATAGTTTACAGTAAGTCCAAGTGTCGTTTAATTTTGTCCAACTACTTAATTGATATGCTGAGTTTTTTCTACTTTTTTTTCTTTTTGCTTTTTTTCCCTCGATTTAGTCTGCGTTCCGATAATTTTTTCCAAATATTATGGGCTAATTTAATGTCTAGCTTAGAGAAACCATAGCTTTCGCGCAGTATTTTTTGATTGGTAAAACTTAAAATCTTTTCTATATCTTCGCTTTTTCTCATTCGTTCATCTGTTTCTAACATTAAATCTGCATGATTTAGATGATAAGGCAGCAGAATTTGCGCTACTTCACTAGGCATTAACTCAAGGACACCTCCACCATAACTACGTCCACATATTTCTGCAAAAGCAAAAGAAAGAGAATTATAAAAGCTTGCTGTAAAGGCATTTATATCAGTTGAATCTTTTAATCTTATGCGATGCATTGTATCTGTTGTATAGGCGTTGGCTTCATTTACAATTAACTTAGGATAGCGATTATTGCGCCTAATAAATAAACCATCAGGCACCCATACTGATGGGACAATTTGCCATTCCTCCCTAATTCTACATTTATAACCCTTATTGACATTTAATCTTTCTCCATATTCAATGTATTGTATAGCTCTTTTATTATGCTGCATTTTAGCCAACTTTGGAAACTGTAAAAAATGAGTTTTTGCGCCTGCATTTCTATTAAACTGCCAGTCAGCTGATGTAAAGCGCAAGCTTTTTACCTGCACACTTCGCCCAACTAAGGGTTGTACAAACTCCTGTAAATCATACTGTTGTACAATTTTCTGTGGAACAGTGAAAAATTGATTAGCACCTGTTGTCATGCCTACTTCTACTTTTGCAAAGTCTCCAATTTTAGGTATATTTTTGCATTTTGCTATCGTTTCTAAAAAGTCTATTTCTTTTTGTTCTAAAAAATAATAAGTCCATTTATTAGATTTGAAATTAATTTTTTTTCTTGTGTTTTTTAAACTTACAACATCAATATTTGACAGATTGCTTAGGTTTTTAATTTCTAAATGTTCAATAAAATGGTTTTGTGTATTATTTTTTTCACATAGTAATAAAACAACTTCTTGTTGTATATTTGGAAAAACCAGTTCCTCAAAGGAGAGGATATTGATTTTATTATAAAATTCAGCTAAAAATTTCCGTAGTTGTTTAGCATAGGAGACCTGTAATATTTCAGCAGGAACAACAAAACCAATTTTTCCTGTTTCTTTTAATAAAATAGAGGAGCCAACAATGAAAGATACCCATGCATTGGTTAATTTAGAGTAACGTAATTGAACCTTTTCAAAGATTTTGGCTGCCGCTATTTGCTGTTCCTTATCAAAGTATTGATAACGAATGTAAGGAGGATTTCCCACAACAAGGTCAAATCTTTGACTACTTGTATGGCAAAATTCGTGAAAATCTTGATTTAAAACAGTTGTATTAGACAGTTTAATTTGTTTTGCTTTAACAGCTTCTAAAGTATCTAATTCGATAGCTGTAATAGAATGATATAACTTATTTTTTTGTTTTATAGATTTTAAAAACACGCCATCACCACAACTTGGCTCTAATATGTCATAATCAACAGCACCATTAATCGCCCAATCTAAAATAAAATCAGCAATTGGGGAAGGTGTATAAAAGCCGCCTCTTAATTTTTGTGGACTTGCATGTTTAATCAATTTCATAAATATAAAGGTATATTTAGGTGTTTTTTTGAGATTTTTGTTAAAAATATTAGTGTTATAATAACTAAAATTAGTGAATTGTGCAATTATAATCAGTTGATTCGTGATTCGTAGATCAGTGATTAGTAAATTATTAACTATTTAATCATAATACTTTACTTTTAAAATCCAAAAATCTAAACATCCAAAAAGCAATTTTACAAAAAAATGTTAGGATAAAAGTGAAGTATGTTTTTTTACCCTAAAACAACACAAACAATACAACTATATTTATAAATTTACGCTATTATTAAACAATCATGTGAATAATATTATTCAATAAAACAAAGGACATGTTCATTTTTCTTGTAAAAAAAAATTATCTTGCCCTTTTAACATTATGCAATTCTTGACATTATTACATAATTCATCAAAATGGTGATTAAAGGCATTTTGTTAGTACCAATTCAAAAAAAGTAAAAAAGATATTTATGTACCGATATGCATTTGTTTTTTTAATAATAGCTGCCTTTTTATTACATTCTTGTAGTGCAACCAAGGAGGTTGTTTCTAAAAAAGATGATAGTGAACTCACAGATGATACCGTATTGACGCAACCCTCACCTGACGATCCTTTTGGAGATGAAAATGGAACAATAACAGAAGAACAGGAAACAAAAGAAGATGCTGAAAAAACAGAAAGTGGAGAATTGAGCGAAGAAATAGATATGGAAGCGGCACTTAGAGAATTACAAGCACTATTACAAAATCCTATGCTTCGAGAGGAAACTCGACCTTATCGCGCTGCTAATCGCAAAGTCAATGACCTTGTAGATACCAAATTAGAGGTGCGTTTTGATTGGGATAAACAGCATTTATTGGGTAAGGCAACTTTGCAGCTAGAACCCTATTTTTATCCAACTGATGAAGCGGTTTTAGAAGCTAAAGGCTTTGATATTCATGAG
The DNA here is from genome assembly GCA_020631155.1 of Bacteroidota bacterium. Taxonomy (GTDB): domain Bacteria; phylum Bacteroidota; class Bacteroidia; order Chitinophagales; family UBA2359; genus JAHDHV01. The sequence goes on from JAHDHV010000010.1 coordinate 20,566, forward strand.
GTTGCAATGGTGACTGGAAGTAGTAAAAAGCCATTGGAGTTTACCTATGATAGTATGCAAATTACTATAAAATTAGGGAAGGAATACAAAAAAGGAGAACGCTATACGCTCTTTATTGATTATACAGCAAAACCAAATGAACTAGAAGAGAAAAATCCTGTCATTACTTATGATAATAAAGGGCTGTATTTTATCAACCCGAAAGGAGAAGACCCTACTCGCCCAATGCAGATATGGACACAAGGCGAAACGGAGGCTTCCTCTTGTTGGTACCCAACCATTGACCATCCAAATGAGCGTACTTCACAAGAGATGTATGTAACAGTTAAAGACAAATATGTATCTTTGACCAATGGTAAGTTCTTAGGCTCTACTAAAAACTCAGATGGTACACGCACCGATCATTGGAAACAGGAATTGGCACACGCTCCTTATTTGTTTGCTTTGATTGTGGGGGAATATGCAGTGGTAAAAGATAAATGGAAGGATATAGAAGTCAATTATTATGTAGAACCAGAATATGAACCTTATGCAAGAGATATTTTTGGCAATACTCCTGAAATGCTGGAGTTTTTCTCTAAAAAATTAGATTATGAGTATCCTTGGGATAAATATTCACAAATAGTCATTCGAGATTTTACATCAGGGGCTATGGAAAATACAGGAGCGGTTACCTTTTTCGAGGATTTACATAGAAATAAACGAGAACTATTAGACCTTGATCATGAAGATATTATCGCACATGAATTGTTTCATCACTGGTTTGGTGACTTGGTAACTTGCGAATCGTGGGCAAATTTGCCACTCAATGAAGCTTTTGCTACTTATGGCGAATACCTTTGGTTTGAACATAAATATGGTCGTAACAAAGCAGACCATCACCTTAATAAAGACCTAGACATGTATCTGTCGGAAGCAGCTAGTAAACAGGTGCCGATCTTCCGTTTTCATTATAATAATCCCGATGATTTATTTGACCGACATAGCTATCAAAAGGGAGGACGTGTGCTGCATATGCTTCGCAAATATGTAGGGGATGATGCTTTTTTCGAGAGTTTGCAACTTTATTTAAAAAATCATGATTTTGAGGCAGTTGAGGTACATGATTTGCGTCAAGCGTTTGAGGAGGTGACAGGCGAAGACCTTAATTGGTTCTTTGATCAGTGGTTTTTAAATGCAGGCCATCCTTATTTAGACATTAGCTATGATTATGATAGCAAATTGCAGCAGGCGATCGTAAAAATTGAGCAAAGACAGACACGCAAGGCTTTTGAACTCCCTCTTTACATTGATATTTATCATGAAGATGGCACTAAAGAACGCAAGGAAACAAGGTTGATAGAGCGTTTTACGACCCTCACTTTTGATGCACCTAAAGAGCCTAAACTCATTAATGTAGATGCCGAAAAAATGTTGTTGTGTGAAAAAGACGATGCCAAAAGCCTTGAACAATTTGTTTATCAATATGAAAATGCACCTTTATTTTTAGATAAATATGAGTCTATTATTGCTTTTGACGAAGAACAGGAAACAAGTGATGTGGCAACAAATATGCTGATCAAAGCAATTAATAATGATTTTTGGGTGCTTCGACAGGAAGCCGTCAATCGCATTAAGTTGGAGCAGGTAGGGGTAGTCAAAGAAGCCAAACCGCTTTTGGTTAAATTGGCAGAAGGCGATAAAAAATCGCTGGTTCGAGCAGCAGCAGTTGAACGCCTTAGCGAATTGAAAGACAAGGAGTTAGCGCAGCTATTTGAAAAGAAATTAGGGGATGAATCTTATGCTGTTTCTGCGGCTGCCATTCGTGGGCTATATGAAATAAATCCAGAACGGGCATTGGAGGTGGCTAAAAATGTAGAGAATGAGGAGAATATTTCTATTATGGAAATGGTTGCCAAAATTTACTCTGAAACAGGTGGAGCAGAAAAGCAGGCTTATTTTGAAAAACGACTTCAAAACCAAAGCTACGACCGCTATACCATGATTGACCATTATAAGGTATACCTCAAACGCAGTGATGAACCCATTATCGAAAAAGGAATTCCAATTCTCAATGACATTGCTCGAACAGACCGCAATTGGTGGGTGCGCTTAAATGCTACACAAGCCATCAGTGAAATTTTGGGCAATTACAACGAACAAAAAAAGGCATTAGAAAAAAATGGAGATGCTGATGATGAAAAAATGAAAAAAATAAGCAATCGAATTACTAGCTTAACAACTATTTTACAAGATATTAAATCTAAAGAAACAGACGAAAAATTACTATATTATTATGAAAATATGTAATTTTTAATTCGTTTTAAAAAACTAAAAACTTCCTAAACTTTCGGTATTAACAAAGTTTAGGAAGTTTTTTTTGTTTACGTAAGTGGCTTAGAGATTAGAAGTTGGCGATTAGTACTCAGAAATTAGAAAGGATAAATCGCTTGTTATTTTCTCTATACTGGTAGGAATGTTTCAAATGCTGTATTTTTTACCCAACAATTTGTACTTACTTTGACAGTTTGTGGATTCGTGATTCGTGCTTGTACTAATTTTTAGAAGCTAAATAGCCAAAAGGCTAAATATCTAAATAGCAATTTTAGAAACAAAGTGTTAGGATAAAGATAAAACATACCTACTGGTTGATAATTAATAAATCCAAAAAAACGAGCAAGTAAACATAAAATACTGTATATTTGTAGAGGAAACAAGGTGTTTTCAACTAAAAAAATGCCCTGTTTACAGGTATTTGCAAACCTTTTCATTAAAAAAAATGAGTATATGAACCAAATCAATAAAATAACCCCTAAATTTTGGCTACTGACTATGATTGTTGTGTTAGTAGTTTTGGCTCGATTAATACCACATGAACCCAATTTTACACCACTTGGAGCTATTGCCTTGTTTGCAGGAGCTTATTTTGTTAATCGAACATGGGCATTATTGGTGCCTTTAGCAGCCCTATTTTTGAGTGATTTTGCGCTACAAATCGGTTTTTGGTTGGGATGGCGCGAATTTGAAGGGTTTTATACAATAATGCCTGCTGTTTATTTGGGTATTGCCTTGATGGTTGGCATGGGTTATTGGTTGAAAGATCAGGTTAACGTGAAAAATGTATTTGGCGCAAGTATCGCAGGCGGTTTGGTGTTTTTTATCTTGACCAATTTTGCTGTATGGCTCGCATGGATGCCCTATACTTGGGAGGGATTGGTACAGTGTTATGCACAAGCCATTCCATTTTTTAGAAATACCTTAGTGAGTAATTTGTTATATAGCGCGCTCTTATTTGGTAGCTTTGAATGGATGAAAGCCTACTACCCAAAATGGGTATTGCAACAATAGTACTTAATTTTAACTTTTTTGAGGTGTTGTATAAACGGCGAGTTTTAAGAACTTCATAACATTGAGTATCAGTAAATTAACTTGCTTTTTTCCCATATGTTTTTTTATTTAAATCACTATAATACCATTAAAGCCAATTATTTTCACTAACTTTGAGCCATAACATAGTAGTTACTTTACTTACTCAATAAAGTAATTAATAATCATTACTAACCTCACCCATATAACACAATTACTTGCTGAATCATCACTGCACTCTTTAATTTATTAGAGAAGAAAACACTTTTAAATAACACAAATTTATAGGCATTTGGCTTGTGATGTGCTCAATAGGCATGTACACAAAAACAAATTTGGTGTTTCTTCATTAATTAAGTGCCAAACACTATTTAATTGTCCACAGCTTTAGTGTCATTTAATATTTGTATAGGCACTTATTTACAAGTAAAATCCGCTTTTTGCTTTATCTACATTTATCTAAAACAGCTAAGTAACACCGTAGATAAAGCATAGATTTATATTAGGGTTAAGTGTATAGCTTTCCTAAGAAATCTAAAGACAGAAAAGCGGATTATTTTAAGTACTGAAAACTGTTTAAAAAAGTGTTTTTTTAGGTACTTACAAAATGTTGCCTTTTTTGTTTTTTGTAGAATTTTTTTTTTAAAAACAAAATCAAAGGAGCTAATCATGAAAACATTATTAATAATACTCCTACTTTGTATCAGCAATTTCAGTTCATTTGCTCAGAGTTCTTATCAACGAATGGTGCAGGCAGATGAGGTAAAGAAGTTAAGTAAGAATACTTATATCAAATCCAATGTTACGGAATACCGTTTTATGCGTGTTAATCAACAAAGAAGATTGATTGAATTTACGGATAAAGATGTTTTGAAATTAGAAAGTTATTTTCTATCCAAACCCGGTATTCTTGTTTGTGAATCGCATGTGCTGGATAAAACAATGAAGATAATCAGTAAGGAAAAAAATAGGGATGTACCCCCATTTAACCCATACGAAACCCTCGACGATTTACAACAGATGGGTTTTAGGATCGTTAATTTTAAAACCCGAAAAGAAAAAGTATTTTTTCATGGTATCAACGATTGTGAAGTTTTTGGTGTGATTCCAAATGTGTATACAGTACGTGTAAACAGGGATAATTGCAATGATTGTGGACACCAAAAGATTAGCAAACAAGTGTTGGAGAAGTTTAAAGATGTAGATTACGGCGGACAAGCAATTGATTTTAATTTCGAGCCTGAGCCAATGGTTATTGATACCTCCTTTACAACAACAGATACGGAATAAAAAAATGTGCTTTTTTGAGAAAGGGCTAATTATTTGATTATCAATTATTTAAGCTGCATTTGATGTTTTTTTGAAAATTTTTTTTTCAATTTACTTGCTTAAATGCTTTGAAATCAAAAAAGTTTTCGTAATTTTACGGTGTTCTTATGATATAAGAGCCTTTACTTACTAAACATTAAGCTATAATAGGGGGATAAGCCTATCAACAAACCACTAAAGTTGGCGTTGGTAGGCTTTTGTTTTTTTATGAATTATCACATCTATCCACTGCTTGCCACAACCCCATGCTATTTACAATCAATTGCAGCAAATCCGCTATTAAAGGCATTCGCATAAACCAAGCTAAAGAAGCCCACGCCAAATTAATATGTTCAAAAGCACAGGCTATGGCTCGCACACTTTGATAGGTATGTCCGCGATGGTCTACATAAGTGACTTGCGATAAAGGCGTGCTAGTATAGTCAGCAGCATTTTTAATGTCAAGATTACAGCTAGATTGTTGGGCAAACCATTCTTTTAACTGACTACAGGAGTTACAACCATAATCAAAATAAATCGTGCCTTTGGGAATATTTTTTGGCTTCCAAAGAAAATACCAAGGCGGTACTTGCTGAATATAAGTTGTCCATTCCTGCCCAAAACGCTCTTCCATATCTGGATATTCTTGCGGATCAGACACGCCAATGGTATAAGCGATAGATACCACACTTCCCAACAGTAAATACGCACATTCATAGCACATGCTCAGTGGAATAAATAACAAAGTAAAAGACCATTGTATAGGATTTCGGCAATAGGCATAAACACCTGTTTGCACCAACTCTTGCGTAGGATCATAGGGGAAAGGCGTACCTTTGCCCTTTGTTACTAGGTCTTGCACCGCTACAAAGGCAGGAAAAACGATGATAAAAAGGAATTGCCATAAAAAAGGGGCATAGTGGAGTTGGAAATGATGATTGGGCAGGTAGGAAAATAGTAAAATGGGCAATAAGATTAAAAATAGCTGACTCATAACAAGAACTTGTAAAAAGGCTCTCAGCGGCAAATGACGATTAAAATAACTACCATTTGCCCATGTATATGCTGGTAAAAACACAAACAAAATCAAGGCAATTTCTCCCCATAACCAATTGTCTGTCAATACTAAAATGCCTAGTTTATCCAACTCAGGCATCCATAAAAGGTCTAACCAAAACAAAGCAAGAGCTACCAATGGAATGTATCGGCCTTGCAAAAAATAAGCAGGCAATACCCCCCAAATAAGCACCCAAACAAAGTACAAATCATAAGGCATTCCCAACCATAATTCGGCATCGGTAAAATGCCAAAATTGATAATGTACGCAAAGATAATTGACAATTGAGAGGCTAGTAGCTACCCATAAAGTCGCATAAAAAGTCGCCCAATTGCGTTTTGCTATCTGCTTTTTTCTAAAAAAAATAAAGCCCAGCAGCAAGAAAGCACCCAAAACCAATATATAACGAAGTAAGGAAGGGGACATAGGATAGAGGTTAGAATTTAGAAGTTAGATTTTAGAGGTGTAGAATGTGCTATTGTAAACGGAGAGCGTACTAGTGTTTAGCTTTGGTTTATTTCCACTAACATTTCTGATTCAAGTCTATATTTAGATCATTTATCATTGTCAAGAATAAACGAATTAAGTAACTAAGTGCCAAGCACTATTTAATTGTGCACAATTTTGTTCTAAAGTATTAGAAATGAGGAGTTTAGTCTTTTACTATTGTAACATTAATTTTGTCTAGGTACTTAGATAAAATTAATCAGCCATTAGGCTTATTACAAACTGTTAATAATGAACTAATTATCTCAAGTATCCTGTCTCAAATCTTATGTCTAATTACTTATTAGCCATAAATTCATCATTTTCAATTTTCCACTTTCAATTTTCCATTCACTAAAGTTCCAAATCACGAAAATCCACAGGCACAACACTAGATACACCCTGTTCGTGCATCGTTACCCCATAAATCACATCTACCGCGGCCATTGTATTTTTATTGTGAGTAACCAGAATGAACTGCGATTGTTCGGAGAATTTTCGGATAATGCGCGTAAATTTTCCCACATTTGCATCGTCAAGTGGAGCGTCTACCTCATCCAGAATACAGAAAGGAGCAGGTTTGAGAAGGTAAAGCGAAAATACCAACGCCAAAGCGGTCAGTGATTTTTCCCCCCCCGACAATTGATTGATACTCTGCGGACGTTTGCCCTTTGGTTTAGCAATGATGTCAATGGCAGATTCAAGCGGATTATCGGCTTGTAGGAGGAGGAGGTCGCAAGTATCTTCACTGGTGAAAAGCGAGCGAAAAACATCCACAAAATTTTCGCGCACCCGATTAAAAGCGTCCATAAATTTTTCGGTTGCCGTTCCTTCAATTTCGCCAATCGTTTCCAATAAAGCTTCCTTTGCCTTCAATAAATCATCACGCTGTTCAACGATAAAATCATACCGTTTTTTCATTTCTTGATACGCCTCAATTGCCATCGGGTTGATGTTGCCAAAGCGGTCTGTTTTGCCTTTTAATTTACCAACCAATTCTTCTAATTCTTCTTTTGTATATTCTTCGCTTGGCTCTTGTTGCAATAAATCGTCAATATTTACCTTAAATTCAATGGACAAACGCTCTTTTAGAGATAGTAATTGTATTTTTAATTGGTTAATTTGTTCCTTGATTTGCTGAATCAAGGCATCTGTATTTTCTTTTTGTTTATTTGTTTGCCGTAATGTTTTTTCTGTAGCATCTACTTCGCCTCTAGCTTGATAGTAAATCGTTTCCAATTCCGCCAGTTCTTTTTCCTGTTTTGTTTTAGCCTCATAAAGAGCCAATAGCTTATTTTCTGCTTCTTGTAACTGTGTTTGGGCAGTGCTGAGTTCCGTTTTTGTCGCTTCTAAAGTCGCTTGGTTTTTAGTAATTTGCTCTTGATTATCAAGGAGTTGCTTTTGTTTAAACTCCTGATTTTGTCGGATGCCGTTGATGCGGTTTTGTTGTTTGTGAAATTCGATATTTTGCTGGTTAAAACTTTGTCGCAACTGCCCTAATTCGCCACTCAATTGGGTAAAATCCTTTTCTTTTTGCTCAAATGCTGCCGAGCGTTCCTTTTTTTCCTGTTGCAGTTCTGCCAGTTGAATGTTTAATTCGTCAATTTCTTTATTAAGATTAGCAATCGTTTCCTTTAAACCATCAGTTTTAGATTCAAAATCGCCCATATAGGCTTTGGAATTTTCAATTTTACTGCGAAAAGAAACAATGCGATTATTCAGTTTATTCACCAATCCCTGCTGTCGAATTAGCCATTGTTTGTTTTCTTTAAGCTCTTTTTGCCAGATGCGAAGCTGTTGCTGTTGGGTTTTTACCGTCTCATTAATTTCTTTACTAGAAACATCTAGTTGTATAATTTTTTTATCTAACTCCTTCAAATACTGACGTTTACCAATTCTTTTTCCCTCATAAGCACCGATAGAACCACCGCCCAAAACCGCTTTTTGCCGAATGGTTTTGCCGCTTTTACTGATAAAGGTATAGCCATTTTGTAGCACACGAGCATCCAGCGATTCATCGTCCGCAACAATATATACATCGTGTAATAGTCGTTTGGTAAGGGGCTGGTAAATATCAGCAACATTTACAATACTCAAGGCTGGAATTGCACCGTCTAGGGGAGGGGTAGCGGTAGGAATTTCTGTACCTAACTCACTTAAAATAAAGAAGTTGGCTTTTCCTTTACGCGCATTGTGCAACAAACCAACCGCCGCATGAGCTTCGTCTACATTATTGACGACATAATTATTTAAATAAGGTTTTAAAAAATGTTCAATCGCTATTTTATAATCTTCCTCACAATTAATGATGTCAATTAAAAGCGGAGCTTCGCTATCCCACTGCTTGTTTTTTTTCAAAAATTTAATTGAATCGGGAAAGCCTTCCATACTGTCTACCAAGCTCTTAGTTAGTTGATACTCATTGCGTTTAGCATCTAATTCTCTGTTCAATTGTTGCTGTTGCTGTCGAGATTTTTCGATTTGTTGACTCTGCTCTTCAATTTGTTTTTCTAAGGTATCACGCTTTGCGGTCAGCTCTTCTAGCTTATCCGCATGTGTTTTTTGTTCTTTTTCTAAATTATTTAAATTTTCTTGCATTTCTTCAACTTCTGCCTTTTGCGACTGAAATCGAATTTTAGTATCACTTATTTCTCTATTAATGTTTTCTTTTTTAGCCTGATGAATTGCCATTTTTTTCTCCACATCATAAGCAGCGCGTTCCACATTGCGGTAGCTACTCCGCATATCTTCTAATTGCGTTTTATGCTCATCGTGTTTCGCTTGAACGCTTGACAACTCCTCTTTTAAGTTATCCAATTGTGCAGATACGGTCGTTAAAATGCCTTCTTCACCTTTCTGTTGCTGTGCTAAATGCTCAATTTCATGTTGCAAATTTTGGATAAATTGTTGAGCTACATCAATTTGTCGGGATAAATTTCTTTTCTTTTCTTTTAAAAAATGAATATTTTGTGCTAATAAATTCTTTTGATTCTCTTCACTTTGTAAATGAGCAATATGTTCATTCAACTGTTTTTGAAAAGCAGCCAAAGCTTTCTCCTTATCAATAACCGTTGTTTTTTGCTGTGCTAAATTTGCTTCTAACTGAGCGATAGCCGCCTCAACTTGCAATTTTTGGTCGCTTTCTTGCTGTTCTCGCGTTTTCAATTCTTGAAAAGCAACCTTATGATGTGCCAAATGATGCAAAGCCAATTCAATGCTTAATTCCTTGTATTTGTCTTTTAATTTATAATATCGCTCCGTTCTTTTTGCTTGACGTTCAAGGGTTTTTAAATTAGCTTCAATCTCAAATAATAAATCCTCTACACGCGCAAGGTCGGCATCTGTAGCTTTGAGTTTATTTAAGGTTTCTCGCTTTCGGACTTTATATTTAGAAATCCCTGCTGCCTGCTCAAACAATTTACGCCTCGAATTATCCTTATCATTCAAAATCTCATCAATCATTTTCAACTCAATAATGGCATAGGAATCGCTACTAATTCCCGTATCCATAAACAAATTGGAAATATCTTTGAGCCTGCAACGCACGTTGTTAAGTCGGTATTCGCTCTCGCCCGTGCGGTAAATAGTACGGGTAACGGTAACGGTGGTAAATTCGGTTGGTAGGAGATTTCGGGTATTCTCAAAAGTCAAAGACACCTCAGCCCGTCCAGACGGTTTGCGTTTTTTAGTGCCATTAAAAATGATGTTATCCATTTTCGCCAAGCGCAACGCCTTACTTTTCTGCTCGCCCAATACCCAGCGAATGGCATCCACCGTATTGGATTTACCACAACCATTCGGGCCAACGATGCCCGTTAAGTTGTCGTTAAAATGAATCACCGTTTTATCGGCAAAACTTTTGAATCCCTTGATTTCGAGGTTTTTAAGTCGCACTTATGTAGAATTAGCATACCATATAAAATGCGAAGATACGGAAAAAATTTGAGGGCTTGGGTAAGTTACGGTTTTCCTGATAGAATGTTGATGAACTTAGGGGTTGAAAAGTTGTAAGGTTAGAAAGTTGTAAGGTTTTTGGGTTTTTTTGGAGTTGGAAAGTTGGAAGGTTTTTAAGGTTGGAAGGTTTTTGGGGTTGGGAAGTTGGGTATATAGGTGTGAGATATATTTATTCTAAACTACCTTATAGTCATATTCTAAATCTAGTAAAGTTAGTTGGACACTTTTTAAGGGTTTTCTTTTTTCTTGTAATGCTTTCAACATTTCGGCAGCAATTCCTTTAATTACGGGAACACTTACAGAGTTACCAGCTACTTTTCTGACCTGTGAGTAAGGAATATTGATGATAAAATTTTCTGGAAAGCCCTGTAATCGCAGCATTTCCCTACCTGTCAATCTTCGTATACCATTGACAACCAAATAATTATAGCTGCCACCAGCTCTCAAAGCGCATGAGTAGGGCAGTGCAGAAATATTACCTCCAATATTTTCATGCCAGATTGAGGGGAAAGGAGGATTCGGTTTTACTGCCTTTCTTCTTTTTTCCTTTAGTCGGTCTGATAAAAAATAATTTGTTGGAACATCTTCATCACTGTCTAAAATTTCTGAGAGAGGGGTATAAGTTTTAGTAGGTTTTGGAAATTTGAACGCAATTTCCTCCTGAAAGCCTACGATATAAATGCGCTCCCTTTTTTGGGGAAGCCCATAGTTTAAGGAATTAAGCACTTTATAATATACTGTATAACCAAGCCCCTTCAATTTTTCAAGTATTACGCCAAGTGTTCTACCCTTATCATGAGTTTTTAAGCGTTTTACATTTTCCAATAGAAATGCTTTAGGTTGCTTTTCTCTTAAAATAGCCTCAATATTAAAAAATAGCGTTCCCCTTGTATCCGCAAAGCCCAACTGCTTGCCTGCAATACTAAATGGTTGACATGGAAAACCTGCCAAAAGAATATCATGGTCTGGAATTGCAGAAGGCTCAATGTCATTAATATCGCCAAATGGTTGCTCACCAAAATTAGCTGCATACATTTTTTGAGCATGTTTATCCCACTCTGAGGAGAAAACCGTTTGACAGCCATATGCCTCAAAACCCAGTCTTATTCCACCAATACCTGCGAAAAGGTCTATTATTTTATATTGTTGATTCACTTTTTTTTCCAAAAATACAACTTTTCTTTAAAATATTGTGGATTTATACAATTATATAAATTACAGTTATAAGCAATTCAAAAAGTGAATTTAGATTTTTGCAGAAAAATAAAAAGGAGGGATGTAAGTCTCCTATCTCAAATCTCCTGTCTCACGTCTAGCTAAAGTAAGTTTGATGTTTAGCGTGTGGGGTTCACCGCATTTTGCTGGCAATCCCCCACGCTATAAAACATCTAAAAAAAGTTATGAGATCGAGAAAAACATGTATGGTCACAGAAAAGAACGTTTTAGCCTAAACCATGAGGTCACTAAAACGTGTTAATTTGATTGATTGTGCTTGATATAAGCTTTTCATTATCAGTTGCTTATGTCAAGGCTATAGCTTTGATTGTTAATTGTTATGCTGTAAAAGGACACAAGGAATAGACACTTAAATTTACTACAAGCAGTTAATGACAAAGCCCAAAGTCTTAAATCTTGTGTCTTAAATCTTATGTCTTAAATCTTGTGTCTTAAATCTTATGTCTTAAATCTTGTGTCTTAAATCTTATGTCTCTTTAAACGGTGAGTTGAGGGGGATGAGTAAAAACAACTATTTTCTAACAATAATTCTGCCAGAAGAAACCCTTTCGTTATCATTTTTCAAAATGAAATAGAAATAAATACCCGTTGTCAAATCATCTACATCAATCCGAAAAGATTTGGTATTGATGTTAGGGTAACTAATCACCTTACTGCCAATAAGATCGTAAATCACCATTTCATGCGTTTCATTATTGGGATTATAAAAGCGTACCGTTGCCGTTGTTGCTACAGGATTTGGCGATACAGTAGATTGATTTTGTTGATTATCAAAGTCAATCAAATTAGCAGATGCTGTGATAGTTGTGAGGCAAAAGAAAGAAATGAGTAATAGGGTTATTATATTTCTTTTCATGGTGCTTAATAATTTTAGGGTGTTAGAGGCTATCTTGATGTCATCCTTTGGCTTAAAAAATATGCCTTTTATCCCCAAATTTCGCCTTTTTATCGGCACATAGCTCCACTATGCACCTCAAAAAATGCTGTATTTGAGAACAAAATCCATTATTTTCAGCTTCAAAAACGAAATCAAGATAACCTCTTTAATTTTTTTACATAAACGCTGTATTGTAACTTACGAGATAAAGGTAAAAAGGTTGCCGATATAGTCAAGTTTTTTTATTAAGAACTTAACAATATATACCTGATTGCCTGATAGATAGTGGTTTAAAATCGCTTTGTTAGCAGCAAAAACCTTACCTAATTATTGTGTCAATGATTTCTTTTTTACATAAAAATGTCATTTCTTTAAATGCACATCAAAAATTTTGTTTTTGCCAACTATTTACCTAAGTTGCTACAAACATCTGATTTCTATTCTGATGTCTAAAATCTAATTTCTAAAATCTGAACGCTAACATCCAATTTCCAATATGTCTAAAAATACACTTCTTTATTTTTTACTGCTGATTCTACTACAATCCTGTAATGCTCAACAAAAAACAGATACCGAAAAAAACGCACATGATAAAGAGAATCACCTATATACCAATGAATTAGTGAATGAAAGCAGCCCTTATTTATTGCAACATGCCCACAATCCCGTCAATTGGTATCCTTGGGGAGATAAAGCTTTGGAAAAGGCAAAAGCAGAAAATAAAATGTTGCTTATCAGTGTGGGCTATGCTGCTTGCCATTGGTGTCATGTGATGGAACACGAATCTTTTGAAGATACTTCAGTGGCGAGAATTATGAACGAAAATTTTGTGTGCATCAAAGTTGACCGCGAGGAACGCCCCGATGTAGACCAAATTTATATGAACGCTGCTTATCTCACTAACGGACGAGGCGGCTGGCCACTTAATGCGCTTGCCTTACCTGATGGACGACCATTTTTTGCAGGCACTTATTTTCAAAAGCAACGCTGGATGCAGGTGTTGAACTTTTTTATGGATAAATATAAAAATGAACTCGCAAGTGTGGAGGAAGAAGCAACACGCATCACAAATGGGATTCAAACAATGGAAAAAGTGCCCTTCAATTCCAAAGAGGCGGAATTTAAGGTAGCAGATTTAGATGGCTTCTTTTCGGGTTGGGATAAGTTGATTGACTACCGATTGGGGGGGCGAAAAACCAATGCCAATAAATTTCCTATGCCTAGTAATTATTTGTATTTGTTAAGATATTATCATTTAACGAAAAATGAAAAAGCCCTAGAAGCTACCAAAACTACCCTAGACCAAATGGCAATGGGCGGAATTTACGATCAATTAGGCGGCGGTTTTGCTCGTTATTCTACTGATCCTGAATGGCTGGTGCCACACTTTGAAAAAATGTTGTACGATAATGGTCAGTTGGTGAGTTTGTATTCCGAAGCCTATCAACTAGAACGGAATCCTTTGTATAAAAAGGTAGTATATGAAACACTGGATTTTATAAAGCGAGAAATGACTTCGCCTGAAGGTGGCTTTTATTCATCCCTTGATGCGGATAGTGACGGGGAAGAAGGAAAATTTTATGTGTGGCAAAAATCGGAAATTGACACTGTTTTAGGGGCAGCTTCTAATTTATTTTGCAAATATTACAATGTAACGGATAAAGGAAACTGGGAGCATGGTAAAAATATTTTTCACAAAACTAAAATAGACGAACAATTTGCTAGAGGTCAGCGACTTACATTGCAAGAGTTAGAGCGAAGAATTAAGTCTGGAAAAGAAAAATTATTTCCTGTTCGAGCGAAACGAATCCGCCCTGGGCTAGATGATAAAGTGCTAACGGCTTGGAATGCATTAATGCTAAAAGGCTATATTGACGCTTATCGCGTATTTGGTGAGCCAGAATTTTTGGACATCGCACTAAAAAATGCCAACTTTATTGTTTCCAAATGTTTGCAGGACGGCAACAGATTAACTCGAAATTATAAAGATGGAAAAGCCGTAATTAACGGATTTTTGGACGATTACAGTTTAACCATAGAAGCCTTTATCGCGCTCTACCAAGCAACTTTTGACGAACAATGGCTCTACAAAGCCAAAGATTTAGCCGATTACGCTATTGCTCACTTCAAAGACGAAGAATCCAAAATGTTTTTCTATACCTCTGATTTAGACGATCCATTAATTGCTAGAAAGATGAAGGTAAGCGATAATGTGATTCCATCGCCCAATTCATCTATGGCTAAAGCACTTTATTTATTAGGTTTATATTTTTATGATGAAAATTATATTAGTCAGAGTAAACAACTATTAAATAATGTAAAAGATAAAATATCAGGGCAAGCACCTTTTTATTCTAATTGGGCAATTATGTATTATTATGCCGTCAATGAGCCTTATGAAGTCGCAATTTTGGGCGAGGATGCCGATGCAAAACGCCAAGAATTGGATAAAAAATACTTACCCAATACCATTTTATTAGGTGGGAAAAAGGAAGGGACTTTACAATTATTGAAAAACAAATTGGTAGATGACAAAACAACCATTTATGTTTGTCGCCAAAAAGTGTGTAAACTGCCTGTTACGGAGGTTGCCAAAGCTTTGCCTTTGATTAAATGATTGGCAAGTTTTAAGGTTGAAAAGTTAGGAAGGTTTTAAGGTTACAACTTTCCAACTTTAAAACCTTGTAACCTTAAAACCACTAAACAAGTTTATAATGGTGGCACTGGGTCAATGGCGCATTTGCTGGTGATAAAATCGTAAGGTTTTTGCGAGCCTTTACGCGTAACTTGCACAGCAACACGTCCTTTTTCATCATAATTTTTGATATAAATACGCATACCGTCATGCGTTAATTCGCCTTCCAATGGGCGGCCGTCTTGATAACTAATTTTATTTAAGGACTTTGCAGGCTGTCTTAAATAAATTTGATGCATAATTTCAATCTCGTCCACAGGCGTTTTTTTAGAAGGAATAGGCTCATCAACCGCCAATTTTTTGGCAGGCATATCGCTTTGAGCATAAGTAGAAACACTTACCAATGCGAACAATAACATCAAACCGAATTGAAAAAATCTTTTTTTCATAATATTTTTGTTTTAAAATCAAAACTTTACACAATCAAAAATAAGCTTTTTCGGTAGAATAAAAAAATAAGTTTTTAGGGAGATTCGTGGATTAGTGATTCGTGATTCGTGGATTAGTGATTCGTGATTCGTGGATTAGTGATTCGTGATTCGTGGATTCGTGATTCGTAGATTCGTGATTTGTAGATTCGTGATTTGTGGATTAGTGATTCGTGGATTCGTGATTCGTAGATTAGTAATTTGTAGATTCGTGATTCGTGATTCGTGATTAGTGATTTGTAGATTCGTGATTTGTGGATTAGTGATTCGTAGATTCGTGATTCGTGATTCGTAGATTCGTGATTTGTAAATCTTTAAAATTACTTTTAAATATATGATTATTTCTTCTGATTTCTGACCTCTAATTTCCAAAAGTCCAAAAGTCCAAAAATCCAAAAATCCAAAAGTCCAAAAATCCAAAAAATGTCTCCTTTAAAATTAATAAAAAATAAAACTTATATCAACGGTGAATGGGTAGCCGCCGCCGATGGCAAAACCTTTGCTGTCTACAATCCCTTTGACGGAACACGTCTTGCGGATGTACCCGATATGGGCGCAAAAGATACCCAAACAGCGATTGAAGCTGCTGCAATTGCCTTTGAAAAATGGAAAAAAACAACAGCTACAGAGCGTGCCAACATTCTAAAAAAATGGCATCAATTACAGCTCAAATACGCCGAAGATTTAGCCATTTTACTAACCACGGAACAAGGAAAGCCCCTCAAAGAAGCCATTGGCGAAGTCAGATATGGAGCGTCTTTTGTAGAATGGTTTGCCGAAGAAGCGCGGCGCAGCTATGGCGATGTCATCCCTACCCACAGCAGCGATAAACGCCTAATTGCCCTCAAACAACCCATTGGGGTAGTTGCTGCGATTACCCCTTGGAACTTCCCTAATGCTATGATAACCAGAAAAGTAGCACCAGCATTAGCGGCAGGTTGTGCGGTCGTTATCAAACCTGCCGAGGATACGCCCTTGTCTGCCTTAGCACTAGCAGCACTTGCCGAAGAAGCAGGTTTTCCAGCAGGTGTTTTTAATGTTGTTACCACCCGTCAGCCTGCCGTAGTAGGTAAGGAGTTAACCGCTAATTCGTTGGTTCGCAAATTATCGTTTACAGGCTCAACGGCGGTCGGCAAATTGCTGATGCGACAATGCGCTGATACCGTTAAAAAAGTGTCTTTGGAATTAGGGGGCAATGCGCCTTTCATCGTTTTTGAGGATGCAGATATAGATAAAGCCGTAACAGGTGCAATAGCCTCAAAATATCGAAATGCGGGGCAAACCTGCGTTTGTGCCAATCGTTTTTATGTACAAGAAAGTATCATTGAGGAATTTACAAAAAAACTCATCAAAGCTATTCAACAACAAAAGATAGGTTCAGGTTTAGCAGAAGGGGTACAAATTGGCCCATTAATCAACGAAAAAGCAGCCCAAAAAGTCGCCGATTTAGTAGCCGATGCACAGCAAAAAGGAGCAGAGGTATTACTGGGAGGGAAGCCCTATGAACTCAACGATAAAGGACATTTTTTTGAAGCCACTGTTTTAACAAATCTTCATACAGAAATGGCTATTTATCAGGCAGAAATATTTGGACCTATTGCAGCTATCTACTCTTTTTCTACAGAAGAAGAAGTTATAAAACTGGCGAATGACACGAATTATGGTTTAGCCGCCTATTTTTATGGTCGAGACTATGCGCGCATTTGGCGTGTTGCCGAAGCCCTTGAATACGGCATGGTCGGCATCAATACAGGCATGATTTCAACCGCAGTCGCACCTTTTGGGGGCATTAAAGAAAGTGGCATAGGGCGAGAAGGCTCAAAATATGGTATAGAGGAATATTTAGAAGTGAAATATCTGTGTTTTGGAGGGCTTTGATGGCGATAAGAAGATTTTGAGTGTGTCAGAAAAAGAGGGATTTCGTATAACAACTATTGCCCTTAATCTTAAAAGGTGTCCCTTGTCCTACGTTTTTTCCTTTTTTTCTTGATAAAAAAAGAAAGAAAAAAATCAAGGCTGTGAAACTTTTTCGCTAAAAATTGGAATGAAATGCTAAAATCTCCTAAGGTGATACTCTTTTGTTAAAAAAATAAAAAACTGATAATCAAAGGTTTAAGCTTTGAAAATATCTTAGTCGGTTTTTATCATTCGTATCACTGCGGATATTTCTTAACGCTTTTCATTCCAATTTTCTTAACGCAAAAACTTTCAAGGCCGTTTTTCAACACCTATAAAAAAGGATATTTTGCTTTTGGCCAATAAAAAAGTTTTTTCCCTTGATTCCAGACTATACTTTGTTATTCCCTAAATTCTTGACACACTCGAAGATTTTAAGGTTGCAATGTTGGAAGGTTTTTTTAGCAATTGTGTCATTATTAGGCTAGGGTTTGAAAAATGTAAAAAAGGCCGTAAATTATCCCTAAAATTGTTGATTTATATACTTAAGTTCTTGACTATCAAATTCTAATCTCTAAATTCTAACAGCTAAATATCTAAAAGTCTAAACATCCAAAAATCCAAAAAGCACCTTTTATGAGAAAAACATCATACTATATATTAATTACTTTTTTGTTTTTTTGCTTAAAAATATCCCTATTTGCTCAGAATAAATATGTGTTGATGAGTAATGTAAATGTGGTGGAAAATGGGAACATACTTCAATTTCCATTTGCAGGGGGGCTGGAACAGGCGCAGTTTTTAGCCGCCGATCTTAATAATGATGGGACAGATGATTTGATTGTTTTTGATCGGATAGATGATAGAATACTTACTTTTTTAAATGATGGGATTCCTAATGTGATGTCTTATGCTTACCATCCTGAATATGAGGAAAATTTTCCAGACATTAGCCTATGGATTAATGTCGTAGACTACAATTGCGATGGTATTGCCGATATGTTTTCGGGTTTGGAAAGCGGTGTTCAGGCGTATAAAGGCAGTTATGATGCGAATAATCAGTTGATTTTTGAACTGGAAAAATCGGCTTTGACCTACTCTGATAGCAATACACCTATTGATGTGATTTTTGAGGATATTCCCGATTTGATTGATGTAAATGAAGATGGTGATTTGGATATTTTGACCAATGATATAGGTGGAGGCAATTGGATTTATTATTTTGAAAATCAATCTGTTGAGCTAGGTTATAATTGCGATAGCTTGCTTTATGAGTTGGTGACAGATTGTTGGGGGAGCTTTCACGCGAATTTGAGTTTTATGTATGATTTTGATACTTGTTACTCCACAACATCCCTAGCAGCTAATCATTTCCCGAAAAATAAAAACACTTCTAATCAAAAAAAAACGAATAAACATTTTCAAAAAAATATTACCGCCTTAGACATTGATGGCGACAGCGATAAAGATTTGATTATTGGGCCTAATAATCTGGCAGGTATCCATTTGTTAATCAATAATGGAACAACTAACAGTGCAGATATGAATACCTCTGATTTAAGTTACCTCAATAATACAGCAGAAGCCCCAACTTTGCTTTATCAGACAAAGGCGTTTTATGTAGATTTGAATAATGACGGAAAGCGCGATTTGGCATTAGGGCGCAGCGAAACGGGTTCTAGTTTTGTTGGGGAGGAAAATGTAGCTTGGATGTATGAAAATGCCAATACAGACGCAGTGCCTAATTTTAATTTTGTGCAAAAAAACTTGTTGGTAGACCAAATGATTGATCTGGGGCGCGATGCCATTCCCGTATTTTTTGATGTAGACCAAGATGGGTTAACAGACCTCATCCTATCCAATTATGGTTACTACGACAATAGCACAAGCAATCATCACAGTGAATTAACACTATATAAAAATACAGGAACGTCTAGCAATCCCGCTTTTGAGCTAACCCAAAGCAACTTTGGCAATTTACGTTATTTTCAATTGCAAAATCTACATCCAGCTTTCGGCGATTTGGATGGCGATGGTGATGCAGATATAATAATGGGAGAAAAAGATGGCAACCTCTATTATTTTGTCAATAACAATGGTGTGTACAACCTCAATATTTTGGCCTTTACCTATGATGTTGGCCAGTTTAGCGCGCCTTTGCTAGTGGATTTCGATCAGGATGGCGATTTGGATTTGCTCTGTGGTAATTCGGCTGCCCGTATGTATTATTTTGAAAATGTAGGAACAACAACTGACTTTGATTTTCAGTTTCAAACCAATGATTTAGGCGGCGCAACTCAATCAAGTCCCTATGGTTATAGTGTACCTTTTTGGGATGATTTTGGCAGTGGCCAAACACCAGAACTATTTGTAAGTTATGATAATAATAAAGTTTTGATATTCAACAATATAGATGGCAGTGATCCTACGGCAATTTTCCAGCAGAGTGACGCTTCTTTCCTTTCCAATATACTCATTGGACAGCGACTAGCCATTACAGGCGCAGATATTGACAATGACGGCTCGCTCGAATTTGCCATTGGTAACCGTAGGGGAGGTGTTGGCATTTATAAAGACCCTTGCGCTATTTCGGGTACTTGTAGCTCAACAACGGTTTTGCTGAAAGCCTACTTAGAAGGGACTTTTGATGGCAATGGAAATATGTCTAATGATTTGACTAGTAATGGTTTATTGCCACTACAACAGCCCTATAATCGGTCACCTTGGAATTATGCAGGCACAGAAATGGTCAATACTATGCCGAATAATGCGGTAGATTGGGTATTGGTCGGTTTGTATGATGGTAATGATAGTTATACTCTGATAGAACAGAAGGCAGTTTTATTATTGACGGATGGCAGTGTACAGGATGTGAATGGTAATGCAGGGGTAACTTTTAATCATATTATCAACGGAAAGGAGTACTTTATTTCCTTACAACATCGCAATCACTTAGGGGTGATGAGTGCAGTAGCTGTTAATTTGTCGAATACTTTCTCCTACGATTTTACCAGCGCAACAACGCAGGCTATGGGCAACAATCAACAAAAAAGCATCGGCGGTTTTGCTGTCCTTCATGCAGGCGACTTGAATGGTGATGGCATCATTTCGGTTGTTGACTACAATCAATATCAAGACAATACGGCAAATGTTGGTGTTTATAGTACCGAAGATATAAATTTAGATGGTAATACAACAACTACAGATTTTAATTTGTATCAACCCAATCGCAGTGTTATCGGGATTCGCGCTTTGAGGTATTGAGCGGTGGCTTTTTGGACTTTTGGCTTTTTGGACTTTTGGCTTTTTTGGACTTTTGGCTTTTTAGAAATTAAATTTTTGTTTTTTTAAAAAAATAACATAAATTCATAATTCATAATTCATAATTCATAATTCGTAATTCGTAATTCGTAATTCGTAATTAA
>JAHDHV010000289.1 GCA_020631155.1 Bacteroidota bacterium
TCGCGTGTTCGAGTGCTAGGAGAAGTACGTACTTTATCTTTAGTGCCTATTGAACCACGTACTTTATTAACTTTTGTACCTCTAGTTCGAGTAGTTTTAGTAGTTCGAGTACTTTGCGTTTTTTCTCGTTTTGCTTTTTTAAAGCTTTGTCGTTCGTCATCCTCATATCCATTACCATATAAATCATCATTATACACCTCACCTCTACGGATATTGTCTTTAGCTGTTCTAGACTGTCTTTGAGCAAGCGCATCAGAAGCTACTAATAATAGGGCAAATACGAATAATAAGAATTGATTTCTCATAAAAAATTATTTTATTACAATTTTGGTTTGAATCCATTGCTCTTTTATTTTGAGGCTTAATAGATACATCCCACTAGGAAATTGTTTTGTTGTTAAATGAAAACTGGTATTGCTAAGTTGAGTTGGATAAGTAGATAGGACTTCTTTTCCCATTAAATTAAACAGTTTACATTGCTGAAGGGGAGTTTCTGCACTTGTTTTGATGTGTAAATAATCAGTTGCTGGATTAGGATAAATAACAATATTGTCCTTTATGGTTAGATTGTCATTACCTACAGATGTAAATACGTTGATATAGTTTAATTGTGTTTTGGTATCGCTACCAAATTCGTTACTTGTGCTTAATTTGACCGTAAACATACCCGGATTATTATAGGTAACGCTTGGGTTTGGTTCGTTGGAAGTAGCAGGCACTGCGCCGGGGAATTCCCATTCATAAGCAGTTGCGTTATTGGTTAAATTGGTAAATGTTACCACCAATGGCGCAGGCCCTTCAAAAATACTTGCTGTAAAAGCAGCAATAGGAGCCGTATTACTACCTGAACCTAGAACAGTTATGTAATTTGGAAGTGTTGTTGTATTACTGCCTGTGGCATTGCTGACTGTTAAAGATACAGGATAAGTGCCGGGGGTATTATAAACAACAATTGGATGTTGCTCTGTAGCACTTTCTGGATTCCCACCCAAAAACTGCCATTCCCATGAAGTAGGATTATTGGTAGATAAATCTGAAAACTGAACGCTAAGTGGAGCATTTCCCGTAACACTATTAGCGGAAAACTGTGCCTGTGGTAACTGCCCTGTTGTTTGTACTACAGTAATATAAGCAGCCTTTGTAATAACATTGCTGCCATTGCTGTTTGTAGCTGTTAAACTTACTGTATAGGTGCCTGGAGTTGTATAGTTGACGCTAGGATTTTGAATCGTGGAGGTTGCAGGATTTCCGCCCTCAAAAGTCCAATTCCAAGCTGTAGGGTTATTACTGGACAGATCGTAAAAAAGTACATTTAATGGTGCCTCGCCACTGGTGGTATTGCTATTAAAATTGGCTATTGGAGCTGCATTAGAATTATTTTCTAAAACACTTATATATGTGGTTTTCGTAACTGAATTTGTTCCGCTTGCATTACTGGCAACTAAGGAAACGGAATAAGTGCCGGGGGTAGTGTAGGTAATAGTGGGGTTTTGCAAATTGGAAGAGGAAGGAGTGCCACCATCAAAAGTCCAATTCCAAGCCGTAGGGTTATTAGTAGATTGATCTTGAAAATTAATCGTTAAAGGGGCTTGTCCTGTGGTAATGGGCGCAGAAAAAGCAGCTACGGGAGGTAAATTTCCGCTACTTTGACTAATTTGTAAGGTATAATCTTCGATTTCTCCTAAGTCGAAGCTATTGCAGGCTTCTGGTGGAGCTAAATCGCTGGTGCCATCGCTGAAAGTACCTACCCATTTCATGGCTATCCTCAATCGAACATTGCCAAGAGTTGCGCCAGAAGGGATGGTGATATTGCCAACTACTGTTCCTACTTTTGCTCCATTGCTATCAAATATCAACTCATTGCTTTCAAAGGTTTGGTTATTATTCCAGTCTGCCCAAACACGCCAGTATTCTTCAAAGGGATTGCTCACATCAACAAAGCCCGGACTCATTTCCAGTGAATAGCTTTGCCCGCGATTTACAGGAATATTTTGGTTGGTAAAATCGCCATAGCCACCATTACTTCCTGAGCTATTAGAAAAAGTACCCAACTTTATACTTGCAATCCATTCACCAGAAGCATCTGCATTGATAACGCAATAAGGGTCATTGTTGCTACTCCCCTCACTAATATTTACAATATAATCTTCTACTTCTCCATAAGTAAAACTACCACAAGCATTTGGAGGGCTTAAATCTGAAGTGCCATCGCTAAAATTGCCGACCCATTTCATGGCAATTCTCATTCTCGTTTTGCCCAATAAAGCGGAGGAGGGAATGGTAAAGGTATTGTTGATAGTGCCTGTTACGCCATTTTGCGAGTCAAATAAAATTTCTCCACTTTCAAAATTTTCATTCTGGTTCACATCAAGCCAAATTCGCCAATATTCATCAGCAGGATTATTTACGTCATTATAACCGGGCGTTAGGGTAAAAGCAATGTTATTTCCTTTTTGTAGATTAATTTCTGGGGTTTGAACAAAGTCATACCCATCATCATTTCCTGAATTATTTTGAAAATCACCAATTTTTACCTGTGCTATCCATTCTTCGACTGTATCGCCACCGCTATGTGTGCAGTAAACATCATTGGAGCTTTGTCCAGTGCTGATGGTATAATCTTCTACCTCTCCAAAGTCAAAGTTTTGGCAAGGGTTTGGTGGGGAAATATCGCTGGTGCCATCACTGTAAGTACCCACCCATTTCATGGCAATTCTCATTCTGGTGCTGCCCGAAAAGTCATTGGGAACAGTGAAATTGCCCGTAACAGCGTCTGTATTTCCATCGCCAGCATCAAAAACCAGTTCATTCGTTTCAAAGTTTCCATCAGTATCCCAATCTATCCAAATTCGCCAATATTCATCAAAAGGATCGGAAGGCTCACTAAATCCTGGGACTAGACGAAAATTGACATTTTCACCACTAACAACAGCAATGGTTTTATCAGTAAAATTTTCATAACCTCCATTATTGCCGCTAGAAAATCGCTCCCCATCCATTGTGATAGAAGCTATCCACTCATTAGAGGAATCACCAGAAATGCTACAGTATTGTGCATTTACTTGAAAGGATAGTAAAAAAAATAGAGTGCTTATTAGTAGAAACTTATTATTCATACGCTTATGTGTCAAAATTTATAGGTTAACACAAAGTTATGATAAAAGAAGCTAGGCTTATAGGAAAAGTATTGGAGATTCTTACGTTTAGAAATGGAGTTTTTGGCTTTTTGGCTTTTTAGATTTTTAGATTTTTGGATTTTTGGACTTTTGGATTTTTGGATTTTTAGAAATTAGAGCTTAGAGTTTTGCTTTTTAAAAAAAACTAATATATTGTCATAATTCGGAACGAGTAATTAAAAAAAAAATCCCCCCTTTAAATACACACTATCTAAAGGAGGGAACAAATAATGATAAAAATGCAAAATATCAATCAGTCAGGAATATCGTTTCGTTTAGTAGCCAAATAAAATTAACACATACAGGACTACTGGATATAAGACATTATAAACGAAATTTGAGTGTATTGTAAAAAAACTCAAATCTTATGTCTCCTATCTCCTATCTCACATCTATCTATTGCACCAACAGTTTTTCAGTACTCACCTGTTGGCCAATTTTCACATTAACAAAATACAAGCCCGTTGCCCAATCAGTTGTATCAAATTGCTGTCGGTAGTTATTGTTAATCACTTGCTCTGCTTGATAAACTATCTTACCTGCAATATTAACAATCAAGATACTGGCGTTACTGGTTTCATTAACATTTAACTGTAAATTAAAGTGATCGGTAGCAGGATTAGGAGCTACTTGGATTTTGCCTACTACTACTTCAACTGGTGGTTCTTCAGGGCTTGCTATTTCACTATCTTTACAAGCATTAGCCCCTACCGTTTCCGTAACACTTGCGGTACAGCCATTGCTATCTCTCACCAAAATAGTGTAACTACCCGAAGTCAAGTTACGGAATTTCTTATCGTGTTGCCAAGTTGCACCATCATCAATAGTGAACTCAAAAGGAGCTTTACCACCTTCACAGTCTAAACGTATTTCACCGTCGCCTGTGCCTGCACAAGTTTCTAGTATTACCCTTTTTACGGATAATGTTATTGCATCAGGCTCTGAAATGTGCTTGACGCGAGTAGCCGTACAGCCTGCAATATCTCTTACAGTAACAATATGATCGCCTGCGGATAAGCCTGTAAATAAATTGCTATAGCTAAAATTACTACTATCTATAGAATATTGATAAGGCGGTGTGCCTCCTCTACCTTCTACCATAAACATACCATTACCAGCACCGTTACAATCCATATTTTCTTTTTCCAAGAATCGCAACTGTAAGTTTTCAGGTGTGTTCAATTTAAAATTTTTGGTAATGGTATTACCACAAGCATCTGTTACTCTAAATCTGTAATTGCCACTACATAAGTCTGTTTCAATGCCCGTTGAAGGTAACCAAGTTTCATCCTCTACTTGGAATAAATAGGTGTAGGTGGTGCCATCGCAGCCCATCATGCCCGCTACATCAATGCTGCCATCACAGCTACCACCACATTTAGGCATCACAATACTAGACTGTACATAGTAACCGCTATTACATTCTTCCATTAAAAATACATTGCGTTGAACCACATCAATCTCCGTATTTCTAAGAATAATGTCTGACAGGCGCGTGAGGTCAATAGTAGATACATCAGCAGTAGTGAAGGTTGGATCATTTTTATAGTAATAAAAATCAGCGTCTCTGAGTCGAGTGAATTGTTCTTGTAAAATGGCGTGCAGCGTAAACCCTATGGTCATCCCCGGAAGATGGTCTTCAGCTAATAATCCAACCCATAAATCAATATCATTAACATCTGTATACATGCTTTCTAGCGTAGCAGCTAAATTAGCATTAGAAGTAATGTCAAAAAAGTTATTAACAGGAGCATTGGTAAAATAGGTTCTTACCGTATTGTAGTCTGCTAATCCATGATCGCGACCTCTGTGGATGTTTAAAGCCGCTAAATCAAGTCCGGGAGAGCCAGGAGCAGGACTAAATAAAAAGTTGCGAAGGTCATCAATTAGCAACTGGTCCATTTCCTGTTGTAAATGTTGGCATAAACCACCGATAAATGGCTCTAAGCCCATATTCTGAATGTGTGTAGGATTAAAGAAGGCTTCTTTAAGCGATAAACTACCAGTGCCAACTTCATTACACTCTGGGTCTAATAGTTGGATGTGATCCGTAACCATTGTATGCCCCATGCGGTAAGCAGCAGTGGCAAATAAGTTCATAATATCAGGGCGTACATCATCTCTATAGCCAGCATATGCAGGCAAGTGTACACCTAAAGTGGGTAAAAACTCATTGAATGTGATGGCTTGTATAATGGCACTAACTCGCTTACGAGCTTCTTGGTACAGTTGTTCATCGTTCCAAGTGGGGTTCGATGCTTTTAATTCATCACACAAACGATTGTGTTCACGAACAAAAAGTGTGTGCAACATGGTTAGCCCCGGCTGTTCATTGGCACGCACATCACCTGCTACAAATAAAACAGGTAACATACTAGCCCCTGCCATGCCCGGAGCAGTTGGGTCCACCGTACCAGTAGCCTCATTGTCAGTAGTATTAAAAGGAAGCAAATTGCCTGAAGAGGTTTTCAATTTGCCATCGGTGTTGGTTCTTAGCCATGAAGCGGTTTGCGAGTCAGAGCCATATACATTTGAGCCATCTATCCAAGAGGTGATCAAATTAGTTTGTTCGCGAGGCGATGTTCCTGCACGCGCTTCTGAGCGGTGAAAAGGAATAGGTGCCCCGAATAAAGGTTCATCGGCTGGTAATAAAATAGGTACGCTTTCGGATTCACCTTCGGGCGTTAAATCAATATCATGATCTAAAAACTGCCCCCAGGTAAACACAAATGCGCTATAGGTATAGTTATTATTAACATCGCTAGGTTGGCTGCAAATGGCGTTGCTAAGTGCGCGAGGGTTAGGGCGATTTACGCCACCCATAGAATTGTTTGGATCAACAGGACCATAAAGAGGTAATAATTCGCGAAATAGTGGAATATCAGCAGCACCCCATTCTGTATTGGTTAAGTTGTTACAGGTGCCGTCAATAGTACGGTATGGATCATGAATACCTGGCGTAGGACACATCATGCTACTTTGCTTTTTAGCAGATGGTGTATTAGATTGTGTGCGGCGTGGTCTTCTAAAATCTTTCTCTAAGTTTTTAGCTTTTTTACCTTTACCATGATAGCTGCGTCCATGACCTTTTTTACCATGATAGCTGCGTCCATGACCTTTTTTACCATGGTAGCTGTGTCCATGACCTTTTGCACCATGATAACTGTGTCCATGACCTTTTGCACTATGATAACTGTGTCCATGACCTTTTTTACCATGATAACTGTGTCCATGACCTTTTGCACCATGATAACTGTGTCCACTATGTTTATCAGTAGAAGAAGTTTGGTGGTATTTTTCTGTTTGTGCTTTGTTATGTGAAGTGTTCGCTTGCGCCCATATAGTGTCACCATTCACTAACATTGCCAAAATCAATGTAAAAGACAGTAATTTCCCATTGATTGTTTGTACAAATCCAAATAACATAGTAAGTTGTAATTTAGTAGTTTAATTAAAATACAGTACCTTGCTAGGGGTGCAAATGACAAGCAGCCCTAATTGTTTGTATTGTTGGGATTAACGAAGCAGTGATAGAGTTCTAAATACAGGCAGTAAGAAGTATACTATAGCATCAAATTATGATGACCTATCATAGTATAGGTAAAGACAGAGTAGATGTCTTGTAAAATGTATGTGAGCTGTAATATTGCGTTGCTGTTTAAACTAAAAAAAGTAAGTAGTAATAATAAAAGCGAGTTTGAACAGACATTTTTGATAGCTCTCTTGAAAAGAAAAATTAGGTTTAGTAGTGAGTAGTAAAAAAAGACCTTAATTGTTGCCTTTCAAAAAAATATACATTTAAAACAAAAAGTTATTGTAGTAAATATCTTTTGTCTTTACTCTGACAAAATTAAACTATTTTTTGCTTAATTGCCATATTTTTTGACGATCTAGTGACATTGTGTAAAAGAAAAGCCTTGATTTGAAGTTTTATCTTTAGCTTTTTTTAAAAAATGTGTTAAATTTTATTTTATAAAAAACTTTTAAAAAGTGATTTATGAATTTTTATTTTTTTATTGTTGATTTGTAATAGCACTCAAAAAAGGTTACAAACTAGCCTATCAATTTGGAAGAATAAATAACTAAAATGTCATTTTATTTGTTAATTTTATTATGATAAAAATATTAAATTGATGCTAGATTATTTTTACAAATTCTAAATTATCATAATGATTAATTTTTTAAAAAATATATTTCAGAAACAAAAAGAGGCAAATGTGCCTGTTTTACAAGAAATGTTAAAGCGAGATGAGGCAGTACAAGCGGCTTACCATCATTGGATATTAACAGATTCAAAGGATAATTTAACCAATTATCTAAGACAACATTACGATGCATTTAGGCAGGGGAAAGAGCGAAATAAACAGCTTATTTGGCTACAATCGCCTAAAATCAAGGGTTTTGTCTTCAAATATGATGCAGCTATAGCTACTGTTGCAGACTTTCAGCACCTTTTTGACTACCTCAAAGCGCAGTTGCTGCCCTTGGGCTATCGCTCCTATGTATCTGATGTTAAACAATACGCTCGGAAGGATTATGTGGAAAAAATTGAAAGGCACTACCTAAAACCCAAATTCGACTGGGATGAGGAAACAGGCATTAGCAACCAGCTTTTTGGCAATATGACGATTGAACAACTGCTCCATAATGACCAACCGATTCAAATTAAATTTACCTGCACGCC
>JAHDHV010000290.1 GCA_020631155.1 Bacteroidota bacterium
AGCCTTATTTTGTATCATCTAGGGCATGGCGATTTAAAAATTAAAGGTGATATTGAGCGTTTTGATGGACAACAAATTCACTTTAAAGATGGCACACAAGAAGAATTTGACATAGTATTAATGGCTACAGGTTATAAATTAAATTTCCCATTCATAGATAAAAACCATCTTAATTGGAATGGTGCTTCACCAAAGTTATACTTAAATATTTTTCACCCTATCTATAATGATTTATTTGTAATGGGCATGGTTGAAGCAGCAGGAATCGGTTGGCAGGGGCGAGATGAACAAGCCGAATTACTGGCGCAATTTATCCATCATTTGCAAAAAAATAGCCCTAAAGCAAAAACATTTATCGAAAAAAAACAACCTCCATTTCCAGACCTTAGCGGTGGATTTAAGTATATGAAACTAGATAGAATGGCTTATTATGTCCATAAAGAAACCTATCGCAATGCTGTTAGAAAAGGCATTGCATTTTTTAAAAATAAATAGTAGAGACAATTCATGAATTGTCTCTACTGCAATTACCAAATAAACAAATGAAAAATATTTTAATTACAGGTGCAGCAGGCTATTTAGGCAGTTTATTGGTCAATAAATTACAAAAACAGCAACAAAAAGAGCCAGAATTGGAGCTAAAAATCATTGCTACAGATATTCGGGATGTACCTGAGCAAGCACGAAAAAAAGGCATCATTTACGAAACAATAGATATTCGTTCCAAGGATTTTTCTATGTTGTTAAAAAAATATGCTATAGAAGTAGTCGTTCATTTAGCAGCAATAGTAGCTCCACCTAAAAACAGTACTCGACAATTTTTGCACGATGTAGAGGTATTAGGAACAAAAAATGTATTAGAGGCTTGTTTGTCAGCAGATGTAAAAAAATTTATCGTAACTTCGAGTGGTGCAGCTTATGGATATTATGAGGATAATGCGGAATGGCTTATAGAAAGCGATGCAATTCGTGGTAATGAGGAATTTGCTTATGCCTACCACAAGCGTTTAGTGGAAGAAATGCTTGCCGAATATCGAAATACACATCCGCAATTAAAGCAGATTATTTTTAGGGTTGGCACTATTTTAGGGCAAAGCACTAAGAATCAAATCACCAACTTATTTACCAAACCTTTTTTGCTGGGTGTAAAGGGTTCTGATAGCCCTTTTGTCTTTATTTGGGATGAAGATATGGTCAGTTGTTTAGCGCAAGCCATATTTTCAAATAAGGAAGGCATTTATAATGTGGCCGGTGATGGGGCGTTGAGTGTTCAACAACTCGCTAAAATTTTGGGCAAACCCTGTATCAAACTACCTGCTACATTTATCCGCACAGTTTTAAAATATTTAAAAAAATGGGAGTTATCACAATATGGACCTGAACAAGTCCGCTTTATTCAATATCGCCCTGTTTTAGACAATACAAAACTGAAACAAGAATTTGGCTACACACCACAATTAAGTTCAGAAGAAGTATTTCGTTACTATGTAAGTCAGCGCAGTAATTAATTTGACAATGAAAAACTAGTATGTTTCAAATACAGCATTTCGCTAAAGGCTAAAAAGCCAAAAGCCAAAAGTCTAAATATCTTAGAGTTTGGAGCTAAATTGGTTTTTCGTCTTTTACTTCATTAATAAAAACAATAATAATTTCATTTGATTTTATATCGTTTTGGTTAGAAAAGCAAAAGGTATTATTCTTAAAGTTTATTAAAAAAATAAAAACTTTAAAACCTTGTAACTTTGGGTATGTTTCAAATACCGAGTTTATCCACCTAACAGTTTGTGCTTATTTTAACAGTTCGTAGATTCGTGATTAGTAGATCAGTGATTCGGGCAAATTGATTGATAGCAATTATTTTCTAAGTGAGTTGTGTAACAACAGCTTTAGCTGTTAAAGTCCTTATAAACAACTAATAATCAACAGCTTATAGCTACGAGAAAGTTCAAAAAATAACTTCCAATTTCTAATCTCTAATCGCTAATTTCTAACAGCTAAATAGCCAAAAGGCTAAATATCTAAATAGCAATTTTAGAGATAAAGTGTTAGAAAGAAAATGAAACATACCGAAAAGCTGAAATCATTTATCATTAAATAATTCGTAATTCGTAATTAAAATAGCAAGACACTACCTTGAAAACAATGCAAGAGCACACATTTCGCAATAAGACTGTACTCATTACAGGTGCAGCAGGAGGGTTAGGGAAAGCATTATGTGAGCGTTTTGGTGAAGGAGGAGCGAGCATTGCAGCCATAGATATTCATAAAAGCAATTTAGATATTTTATCCATTTATTTAACCGCTAGAAAAATTCCTCATATCTGCCAAGTTGTTGACATCACTCGCCCTAATGATTGCCAAACTGCCATTGATGCCATTATTCAGCAGATGGGTACCATTGATGTACTTATCAATAATGCAGGCATTACCCACCTTAATTTATTTGAGCATACAGAAATTGACAAGATTGAAGAAGTGATGAAGGTCAATTTTTTGGGTGCAGTCAACTGTACAAAAGCAGCCTTGGGAAGTCTCATTGCTACCAAAGGAAAAATCATTAATATTTCAAGTGTAGCAGGTTTTGCTCCTCTCATTGGACGTGCTGGGTATGTGGCCAGTAAACATGCTATGCAGGGCTTTTTTGAAACCTTGCGGGTAGAGCTAAAACCTAAAGGTGTTACCATATTGATGGTATGCCCTGCTGTAATTGATACGCCGATTCGCAAAAATGCCCTTGTGAATAGTGAACATCCAGAGCGTTTTGCAGCAGGAAAAGCCACACAACCCGAAGTTGTTGCCGATGCCATTTTCAACGCAGCAACCCAAAATCAACGCCTTTTGCTTACAGGCACGGACGGGAAATTGGCATATTGGTTATCTAAAATTTCCCCCAAACTATACGATTTCTTGATGTATCGGAGGGTGTCAAAAGAATTTACATAAAATGTATTACCTATTATTTTCCATCCATTGTACCCCAAAATCGACTAAACTAGCTTGTGACATCAATCGCGTTTCTGCTTGGGCAATGTTGCCTATTTTTACCTGATTAGTAGTGGTTTCAAAAGCCTTGCCGATGGAAACAAAATCATCACTATTCCAATCAATTTCCTCATAAACCACCCACTTACGTTGCCCATTTTCCAAAATAGCAGAGCCTTGTTTAATCGTGTATTTACTCTTATAATTGGCTTTAGCTTCACATAAATGAAGGGAGGTGTTATTGTCATACCCTACCCCTATCAGTAATACATAAGTCTCTAACTGATAGAGTTTTCCAAGCGGACTGTCCTCACCAAAGCAATTGCCCAAAGTTTGTTGCTTGGTAATTATTTTGGCATATTTTCCCCTTGCAATAAAAGACGAAACAGGATGATTGCTGCGAAGCGTGCCATTTTGCTTGCGAAAACATTCAGGAATGGCACCCATAGCACGCGTAACGCTCATATCAGGGCGAAAAGGAGGCATTTGTTCACGAATTTTTGGCCACCATGCCGTAGGCACAGGCGGCCTGCTCCACATAGCGGGGTCTGTATTATTAGCAGTAAAAGCAGGCATCACCAAGGTGCCTTCCTGTCCGATGGCTTCTTGTAATGCTAAAACGACCGCTTCAGCACCACCACACACCCAGCCGCCTAGGGACTTTAGCGAAGAATGTACCATCAAAGTCATCCCTTTTTGAACACCAATTTTCTGTAAATCACTAACAATATCGGACTGGGTGATGAGCAGATTATGTGCCATAATTTAATTACTTTGTAGCTGCTTCTTTAGGTTTTACATCCACCTCAATGCGCTTGTCTTGATTGGCTAACTGCCATGCTGTATGGAAAATTAGTTGGGTGCGTTTTTGTAGTGATTCAAAGTTGATTTTGTCTACAGTATCTGTTTCTTGGTGATAGTCTTCATGAGTGCCATTGAAGTAGAAAATGACTGGAATGTTGTTTTTGGCAAAATTATAATGGTCAGAACGGTAGTAAAAGCGATTCGGGTCGTTGTCGTCATTGTATTTGTAATCCAGTTTCAGTTTGGTATGCTGCTTATTCATTTGCTCATTGATTTGATGGAGCTCTGTACTCAATTTATCCGAACCGATAATATATACATAGTTTCCATCATTGGTTTTTTTATATTCATCACCAATTCTACCTACCATATCCACATTAAGATTAGCAATGGTATTTTCTAGTGGAAAAATGGGTGCTTTATCTGTATAATAACGAGACCCTAACAAGCCCTTTTCCTCTCCAGAAACAGTCATAATAAGCACACTTCTACGAGGTCCTTGACCATCTTTTTTAGCTTGGGCAAATGCTTGAGCAATTTCCATAACTGCCACAGTACCAGAGCCATCATCATCTGCACCATTAAATATTTTGCGTTTAGTAGCCGTTTTTTTACCACCTGCTTTATTAGCAGGCATGTTTTTATCCATAATGCCCAAATGATCGTAATGTGCAGTGATGATCAATACTTCATCTTTTAATTTTGGGTCTGTGCCTTCTATATAGCCCAATACATTTTCTGTAGGTACTAATTCACCATGTTTTCGCAAGTCTACATACACCTTTGCAGGGCGTTTTACATATTTTGATTTTCCTTTTTTAGTAATTTTCTTTCGCAATCTAGATAGTTGATGTCTTTTTTTAGT
Organism: Bacteroidota bacterium; assembly: GCA_020631155.1. Classification (GTDB taxonomy): domain Bacteria; phylum Bacteroidota; class Bacteroidia; order Chitinophagales; family UBA2359; genus JAHDHV01. The sequence goes on from JAHDHV010000290.1 coordinate 4,652, forward strand.
CCCCAACATATGTTGCGCCATAGCTTCACTAATATACAAAGTCGTTGGATAAGCATTTTCACTATCTACACCTTTCAAGCGCATTCGCCCACCTGTAATGTAATTCTTCATTCGACTTACATTCTTTTCTACATCTTCTACAATAATAAATAAATTTTTAATTCCTTCTTCCTTTGCTGTTTCCATTTTTTTTCGCCAACTAGTACTCCATTCTGAAGGTTTATCTGTTTGGCTGATTCTATATTTACCTGTTTTATCCATTGGCTCACCATTAAAAACCAATGCCGTTTTACCTTGTACATTTCGTCCTTTGTAATCATTATATGCCGTATCTTTAATGCCATATCCCAAAAAAACGACTTCATCTGCTTCGCTTTTTCCAGCATCCACAGAATTAGCAAAGCAGTAATAGTCTTTCAAAAATTCGTACCGTTTATCATTACTTGTAACGGCCATTTCTGCCCATCTTTGACTGTCTAAGGAAAAAGGTTGAAAGTAGGTTTCTGTTTTGGTATTGATAGGCGGCAAACCAATATTTTTAAAGTGTTTGGCAATGTAATTAGCCGCTTTCTTTTGCCCTTCCTTACCTGTTTCTCGCCCTTCAAAATCATCGGAAGCGAGTGTAGATAAATACTCTTTCAAGTCATCTACAGTGATGGTTTGAGCATATTCGGTAGCAGCACTAGCTTTTGCCTGTTCAGCATATTGCGCTTGTGCCAAGAGTGAACTGCCAATGAAAAAAATGATAAAACAAGTTTTTATTAAATGATATTGATTCATGATTTTTTTGTTTTAGTGAATAGTTGAATTAGTGATTCATGGATTCATAATTTGTGGATTAGTCTCCAAATTTTAAAATCCCACATCTTATGCCTCATAACTTATAACTCACGCTTATTAACTCAACAGGCAATTTTTTGAACCCGTCTGTTATGTCGGCCACCTTCAAAATTGCTTTGTAGAAAAGCGGCAACCATATCAAAAGCGGTTTCAATGGTCACGAAACGAGCAGGGATACAGAGTACATTTGCGTTGTTATGTTGGCGAGCAAGTTGCGCCAATTCAGTTTGCCAACAAATAGCCGCACGCACCGCCTGATGTTTATTGGCCGTAATAGCTACCCCATTGGCACTCCCACAAATTAAGATGCCATAGTCTAATTCGCCACTAGCAACTGCCGCCGCAAGGGGATGGGCAAAATCAGGATAGTCTACAGAATCGGTTGAGTGTGTACCAAAATCGGTGAGGGCGAATTGTTCGTTGGATAATTTTGCTTTAATTAACTGTTTGTATTCATAGCCTGCATGATCAGAGCCTAGACCAATATGTAAGGTAGATGTTTTTTTTGAGGACATGGTTTTGTATTTTTTGGTTGTAGAGATACAAAATCTTGTGTCTCGTACAGATGTTATTGTTATTTTCCTTTTCGGCGATACATGACATCGGTTCGCAAAACATATTTGATGCCTTCAATGACGGGACAGCCTTCGTGAACTAGGGAGTGTCTAAAGATTAAAGCAGTTCCAGTTTTTGGATTAATGCTGTGATGAGTGAACTTTGTTTCACCGCCAGTCATAGCTTCATTTAGATAAATCATAAAGGTATAAGAACTCCATTCATGTATATTCCTTATAAAACTCCCATCTTTATGTGGTTTAAATTGTTGTTTGGGAAAGTACTTATAAAATCTAAATCGTTCATTCAGCCCTATGGCATATCCAAAATCTGTTTCCGCAGGAATAAATTCTTTTACTCGTTCCCATAATTCCCTTGCCAAATCAATATCATCATAAATTAACCTTTCATTATTTCTGATTTTAGTATTCAAAACCTGCTCCCTCCCTACTGATATTTTTGCTGTTTCATAGCCCTTTTTTTCACTAAAGGCAATCCAGTCTTGACACTCTTTTTCCGTCATAAAATGGTTTACTGTAAAAATATCTGGTGTAATTACATGATAGGTCATAGCTTCCTTCTTGGTATGTTTCAAATTACTTCCTTATTTACTGCTATTTCCTTAGATTTCGGAGCAACTCTTGCAGAAACAAAGATACTAATTTCGTACAATACATAAACGGGCAAAGTCACTAATATCTGCGTCCATACATCGGCAGGAGTGATGATGGCAGCAATCAACAGAATGACAATAAAGGCATGACGGCGATAGGCTTTCATATTGTCAGGGGTCAACAAACCCATTTTAGACAGAAAATAAACCACCATAGGTAATTCAAACATAATGCCTGATGCCAGCACTAAGGTAGTAATAATAGATATATAAGAACTTAACGCAATAGTATTGCTCACTGATCCACTAACAGAATAACTGGCAAAAAAGTTGATAGATAAAGGAGATAAGACCAAATATCCAAAAGATACGCCAATCATAAACAGCAAAGAGCTAATACTGACCACTCCCCTAGTGTATTGTTGTTCGTTTTGAAGCAGCCCCGGACGGATAAACCGCCACATCTCCCAAAGAAAATAAGGAAAAGCAATAATAAAGCCAATGGCGATAGATACCTTTAAATGGGTTAAAAATTGCCCCATCATATCCAAGTTGACAACCTCAAAATTGGCGGGTTGTAGACATAGGGTTTTATCCAAACCTACCCATGTGGAGAATTTACAAAAGGCTTGATAGGTTAGAAAATCGCTTTTTTTAGGACCTAATAATAAGACATCAAACACAAAAGTTTTGGCTAAAAAAGCAAGAATACTGAATACGGCTATAGCAGAGATAGAGCGAATTAAGTGCCAACGGAGCTCCTCTAAATGCTCTACAAACGACATTTCTGCTGGATTCTGATTGATTTCTTCACTCATAATACAACAAAATTAGAAAATTCTAAGCAGAATAGGACGGTAAAAGGCGGTTTATTAATTATCAATCAGCAATTACGAATTATGAATTATTTTTTTTAAAATAAAAAATCAGTAATCATTAGACATTTTAGCTAGTTGACTAATTTATTATCTTAAATCTTATGTCTCCTATCTTCTTGACAATGGTATATTCATCTTTTCTTTAAATTCAAAACGTTGATTTGACTAAATGCTCACCATCAAAAACGTTGATCCGTAGATTAGTGATTAGTGATTAGGTGTTTTTTTGATGGGGTTTCTTTTTTAATAATTTATCTCAACTTTTGCATTCTAAGAGTTGAGTGGTAAATATTTTTTTCTATTTGTTGAT
>JAHDHV010000291.1 GCA_020631155.1 Bacteroidota bacterium
CCCAAACTCGTATTTTTGAATCGAAAAAAGCTTAATGTACCATTGTCAAGTTAAATATCCCTATTTCAAAAAAGGATTATTCATTCTTTCAAAGCCAATGTTCGTTTTCGGGCCATGTCCTGAATACACTATAACCTCATCGCCCAAGGGCAATATCTTTTCTCGAATACTTTTGATAAGCATTGCATGATTGCCACCCGGTAAATCAGTGCGGCCAATACTTAGATAAAATAATACATCTCCTGCGATTAAAATATTATCTTTTTTACTAAAAAAAGAAATGCTTGCAGGCGAATGACCGGGTGTAAACAACACTTCTAGTTCACTATTTCCGAAAGTGACCATATCTCCTTCCTCCAAAAAAAGGCTCGGCTCGGGCGAAGGCTCTACTGTCAAGCCAAAAAAAGCTCCATAACTGACTGTTGATTCCAACACAGGCAACTCACCCCGATGTATTTCCAATCCCAAATTGTATTTTTCCGCAACAAAGCGATTGCCCAATACATGATCAATATGGCAGTGGGTATTGATTAAGCGTATAGGTTTTAGTCCTTCTTGCTCAATAAAGTTGACTAAGCGCATTTTTTCCGTCTCATCATAACAGCCCGGATCGAAAATAATGCACTCTTTTGTTTCATCAAAAACGATGTAGGTATTTTCCTGAAAAGGATTAAAAGTTAAAGAGGCAACACGCATCATTTTTTTTTCGTTGTATTAAAGTGATAAAATCAGGTATGTTTTCTTTTATCCTAAACACTTTTTTGCTAAAACTGCTATTTAGTTATTTAGACTTTTAGCTGTTAGAAATTAGCGATCAGAAATTAGTACAAGTAAATTTTATTTTGATTATAAATATATATAATGGCATAGTAAATGTATATTTATAGTGTGGCAATGGTTAAAACCTTCGTTGTAGAACTCCGCCAAAAAGAAATTACAAAGTCCAAAAACGAATCACTAATCTACTAATCACGAATCCACGAGCTAATAATGTAAACACAAACTGTTTGGTGAAAAAGTACAGGATTTGAAACATACCAAAATCAAAACGTCTACAAAGATAACAATATAAACATTTATGTGTGACAATCGTTTTTTTTAGTAGAAACATAATGTATTATGTCTCTACAAATTATTGATTTGTTGAATAAATGGATAAACCGTTTTTTGTTAAAAATTAGACATCAACATAACTTAGACTATCCCTATGTCAATACCCAAAGCTAAAAAATATTGGCAATGCGCCATTTCATATTTGTTGATAACAATAGTAATGAGCAGTTTTTATATATCAACTGCTGTTGCACAAGGTTTTTATACAGAGTTTGGGCAAAATCGTGTTCAATACCACGAATTTGATTGGTCTTATTATGAGTCACCTAATTTTGTAACCTACTTCTATCAAGGCGGTTTTGATTTAGGGAAATATGCGGTATACATCGCTGAAGAAAGTCTCGAAAATATCAAAGCGAAGTTAGAATATGGTATTAGCAATAAGATAGAAATTATGGTCTATCATAACCTCTCTGATTTGAAGCAGACCAACATTGGTTTAGGGCAACAGGAGGCCAATACAGGAGGGCGCACCAAAATTATTGGCAACAAAATGTTTGTCTATTTTAATGGCGATTATCAACATTTTGAACAACAAATCAGGGAGGGAATCGCTAAGGTGCAGCTAGACAATATGGTGCATGGAGGCAATATTCAGGAAGTGATTCAAAATGCGGTATTGCTCAATCTACCGCCTTGGTTTACCAATGGTTTGGTAGCTTATTTGAGTGAGGAATGGAGTACTGCTAAGGACCAACAGTTGAAAGAGCGTGTTTTATCAGGGGCTTTTAACAATTTTAATAAACTGTATGGCGAGGAATCTACCTTTGCAGGGCACGCCCTTTGGCATTATATCGCACAGTTACATGGCGAGGATGCTATTCCTAATTTGTTGTATCTCACTCGCGTTAATCGCAGCATTGAAAGTGGGTTTATTTTTGTTTTGGGAAATAGTGTAAAAACCACCATTGACGAGTTCAATGCGTATTATTCCAATATTTATGGCTCTGAATCTAAGGCAGGAGAAGCACCTGCTAAAGCGGATTTGCTAGAAGAAACAGGTCGAAAAGTTCGGCGTAGAGGCATCATTTACAATGAGGTAAAGGTAAGCCCAAATGGTCGCTACATTGCTTATACCACCAATGAATCCAATCGCGTAAAAGTTTATTTACATGATACCGAAACGGATAAAAAGAAAATTATTGTTCGGGCAGGGAGCCGCGCACCCAATCAGTTGAAGGAAACCAATTATCCTTTATTGGCATGGGATAGAGGCAGCCAAAAATTGGCAGTTGTCTACGAAAAAAGGGATAAAATCCGGTTGATGACTTATAAGGTAGAGGATGGCGAAAAGGAACAACACGATCCGATGAATAAACTGCAACAGGTGGTAGACATTGCGTTTACCCTCAGCCCTGATAGGTTGGTAATTTCGGCGGTAAAAGAAGGACAGAGTGATTTGTTTTTATATGCCATTCCAAATACAAAACTGTCTCGCTTAACCAACGATCACTACTCAGATTTGCAGCCGCGCTATGTGAAGTTAAAAAATAAAAGTGGGATAGCCTTTATTTCCAATCGCCCAAATGATACTTTGAAAAAAGTTCGTTTAGATGAGCAGTTGCCTGATAGTCAGTATGATGTGTATTTCTATCAATTAGGTACAGTAGACGATACGCTTTTGCGAATTACGGACACTCCCCTTGCCGATGAACGCCTGCCGATGCAATACGACAGTACTTATTTATCTTTTTTAAGTGATGAAAGTGGTGTGAAAAATGTTTATGTGGCCTATTTTGATAGTGTTTTTGTACGGAAAGATCAACGTGTATTTTTTAGAGATTCTCTAGTCATTAATCCCGACTATTCTTTAGAAACAGCTAAACAGCAAAATTTAATTGATACCATTATTTATCAAAATATTTATGAAACGGTTGTCAAAACAAGCCCGATTAGCAATTTTAAAGGCAATATTTTGGGCTATGATGTGGCGGTGCGAGCTGGTAAAATGGTACAACTGCAATACAATGACGGGAATTATCAACTTTTTAAATCCAATACTTTTGAAAATCCGCTTAAAGAATCGAAAAAGATAAATAAGACAACTTATCGGCAACAATTGGAAAATTTAAGCGGTAAGAGTCGCAAAAAAATAATTTTAAATAAACCCTCTGAAAATTCGGTTAGCAAACTAATTATCACTGAAAAAGAAACACCCAAAGATACTGTTCTCCTCACACCAAATGACAGTATTCCTGCTGACAGTACAGTAGTTGATTCCCTTGAAAAAGAGACTGTTGTACCACCTTCTGATACTTCTGCTATTGATACAGATAATTATTTTTTCCAGAGTGAATTTGATTTTGATGAAGAAGCAAAAGCGGAAGAAAAAGCCAAAAAATCATCCAAACCCAAGCCTTCAACTACTGTAGTCGCGCCGAAACCTACTGTTAATGATGGTGCGCCAACTATTGCGAGTAGTAGGGTACAACAGCAAGAGACAGAAGGAGAAGACAAAAAAGTGCCTTTATTTAGACGTACCAAAATACGCAAACACAAAACACGCTTTAGCATTGATCAGATTGTTAGTCAGTTGGACAATTCCATACTATTTAACCAATACGAAAGCTTTGACATCGGCGGCTCGGGCTTCACCAACCCCGATTTGAACGCTTTTATAAAAGTTGGCATTAAAGATTTATTTGAAGATTACCGCATCATTGGTGGTTTTAGATTTCCAGTGGGATTAGGTGGTTCAGAATATTTTGTAGAATTTCAAAATCTCAAAAAGCAGTTAGATAAAAAAATCTTACTCTATCGAAAAGCAGCAACAACGTCTAATTTGTTTCAAGATATTCCTGTGGAGGAAAAACGGGTCACTTATTATGGACAGTATGCCATGAGTTGGCCATTTGATGTGAATACCAGTCTGCGTGCTTATTTTGGTAGCCGAAATGATCGCATCACTTATTTGGCTACAGATATGGTTTCATTGAGCCTAAATGATAGGGCGGAAAATTGGCTATTTACCAAATTAGAATATGTATTTGACAATACCATTCCTGTAGATGTCAATATTTTGAATGGCACTCGCTACAAGGTATACGCCGAATTTCATAAACCCTTCAATGCAATTGTCAACCGAAATGAATTTACAGTAGACTTTAAAGATACAGGATTTTTGGGCATTATTGGCGGTGATTTTAGGCATTATCAGCGAGTACACAAACAAATTATTTGGGCAAATCGCCTAGCAACTGCCACTTCTTTTGGCAGTAAAAAAATGATTTATTATATGGGAGGCGTGGAAAATTGGCTGCTATTTGACCAAACCAAGAAATTCAATAACGAAACTCCTGTTAACGATCAGGTGAGCTATGGCTTCAAATCTTTGGCAACTAATATGCGTGGTTTCGCTCAAAACATTCGCAATGGCAGCAGCTATGCCGTTATCAATAGCGAGTTGCGAATCCCAATTTTTGCTTACCTAACCAATAAACCCATTCGTTCCGATTTCCTTCGCAATTTCCAAATCATTGCCTTTGGTGATGTAGGCACCGCATGGGAAGGATGGTCGCCCTTTAGCAAAGAAAACCGCTACTACAACATTCAAGTGCCTGCCCCCGATCCTTTCCTCAATTCGCCAGTTATTGCAAGGGTGAACTATTTTAAAAACCCGATTGTGTTGGGCTACGGTTTAGGTGCACGCAGCAAATTATTAGGTTATTTCCTTAGAGTAGATGCCGCTTGGGGGGTAGATAGTGGTGCGCGTAGTGATGTAAGATGGTATGTTTCAATGGGAATGGATTTTTAGTTTTTTTAGTTAGATGGGAGACGTGAGACAGGAGATTTTAGACATAAGATGATTAAATCTAAGGTCTAAACAGTAATTTCGCCCATAAAATGATAGGAATAGAATGAAACTTGCTAAAAAAGCCTATGTTTGTTGAAGAAAAAATATAAAAATGTGTGTATATGGATTTAGTTAGTAGAACATTAAATGTAATTGAACAATGTATTCAGAATGATACTTATCAGCCAGTAGAGACAGAGCGTTTAGAACTCAAAAATCTTGCAGGTGGTTGGGGAAAAGACTGGTATAAAAGTGTTTGTGCATTTTTAAATACCAATGGTGGAATTATTATTGTGGGCATCAGTGAGCGAAAAGGTCGGTATAAATTTACGGGTTATGTCAATAGTGAAAGCAATGAAAACCATTTAAAACAAGACTTACCTAAGAAATTTACAGATAAAAATGGTAAGTCTATAGACTTGACTACCCATATCACAAGATTTGAAATTAGAGATTTTTTAGGTGGAAAAGTGGCTATTGTATATATTGAAGAAGTAGAGCCTGAGCAAAAATATATTTATTATGATGGAAATGCTTATATACGAAAATTGACAGGTGCTTATCCATTAAGCAAGCAAGAAATCGAACGATATGAAGAAAATAGACAAAGTATTATTCAAAATCAAGAGCTGGCTATTATTGAAGATGTTACCTTAGATGTGTTGAACATGGAGACACTCAATAATTACATTTATGAATATAATCGAGGAAAAAAACGAGGGGAGACCTTAAAGAAGAATTTGGCAGAAGCTTTACCTTTTTTACATAAAGAAAAATTTGTAATAGACAATCAAGCAACACTTTTAGGTATCTTAGTTTGTGGAGATGAGCCTGAAAGATATATACAAGGGAAATGCGAGGCAGATTGTTATGTTATCGTTCCGAGAGCTCCAAAAGTGGCTCAAAGTAAAGAGATAATTGAGGATAACATTATAGCATTAATTAGAAGAAGTCAAAGTTTTGTTTGGCGAAATATACAAGTTGGTATTACCTATGAACAAGGTGGAACAGCCGCTCCTGAATATCCTGAATCATTAATAAGAGAGAGTATCAATAATGCTTTCGCTCATCGGGATTACAAAAGTAATCGGTTTATTATCATTGAAATACGCCCCCAAGAAAGTTTAATGATTCGAAATCCCGGTGTATTTACGCCTAGTCAACGGATTTACTTGAATACAGATTTTGGCAAAGTTCGCCGTATTATTCCCGTACAAATACCCCGAAACCCTAAATTAGCACATCTACTCAAAAGTTTTAACTATTGGGAAGGACGTGGACGTGGATTAAGTTCATTAATAGACGCTTGTTTGGATAATGAAATTGATGTGCCTTATTATATTTTATCTTATGAAGAAATAAAGTTATTTATTCCTAAAGGACGTGTTTTAGATAAGGCAATGGATATATGGCTAGATAGTTTTAAGGGATATATAAATGCGAGAATAGATAGAGATTTGATAGTAGAGGAAAAAATATTATTGGCTTTCTTTAAAAAGTCAGAAGAACTCAATCGATTAGAAAGATATACCATTTTAATCACAGCCGACAATAACCATAATGCCGTCATTGACACTTTGGAAGAAAAGAAACTGATTGTCAAAAACCCTAATAGTTCCGAATTATATCCTATTTATCAGGTAGATCGGACATTAATGCAAAATGATTTTTTTTCTGATTTAAAAGCCATATTTAAAGAAGAGTGGAACTTATTAGCACTAGATTATCAAAAAGTTTTACAAGCTATTTATTTGCATAATAATTACTCAGCACCCAAACTTTCTGTTAGTGCTAGTTCTATAGCTAAATATATTTATATTAAAGAATATGGAAACGTTTCTGAAATAACACAATATGAAAGGTATAAGGCTAAAGTAAGACGTTTATTTAATCGTTTAGAAAGTAAAGGATTTATTGTTAGAAAAGATGGGAAAACAAAAGAAGAAGGCGGAAAACCCGATTTTAAAATAAATGAACATTTTTTTAGTTAGATGGGAGATGTGAGACTTGATAATCAATACTTTAAGTCTAAAGTCTAAGCTCTGATTTCTAATAACTAAACAGTAATTTTGCCCATAAAATGATAGGAATAGAATGAAAAATCCCAAAACTACTTCCAAACCACTACTAAAACCCTATTTTAAAGCCAAGCAAATAGAAGCAGGCTGTGATGAAGCAGGGCGAGGCTGTTTAGCAGGTCCTGTATTTGCGGCGGCGGTTATTTTGCCTATTGATTTTCAAAATGATATGCTCAATGACTCTAAACTGTTAAGTGAAAAAAAACGCTATGAGTTGCGGCAAATTATTGAAAAAGAAGCTCTTGCATGGGCAGTTGCCAGCGTTTCCCCTGCCGAAATTGACGACATCAACATTTTGAACGCTTCTTTTTTGGCGATGCATCGCGCCCTAGACAAGCTCTCTCAAGCCCCCAATTTTATTCTAGTAGACGGCAACCGATTCAAACCATATGGCGATATTCCGCATGAGTGTATTGTTAAAGGAGATGGTAAATATTACGCCATTGCCGCCGCTTCCATTCTCGCCAAAACCTACCGTGATGACTATATGCTACAACTCCATGAGCAGCACCCACATTATTCTTGGAATACCAATAAAGGTTATCCCACCAAAGCGCATCGCCTCGCTATTCAGCAATACGGCGCAACTTCACATCACCGTCAATCGTTTCGGCTTTTGCCTTTGAATGAACAGTTGAATATGTTTTGAAATTTACTTTTAAGAAGCTAGACAAAATTAAATAACATTTGGATTTAGTATAAATTATTAGTAATGAATTATCTCACATCTCCTGTCTCACATCTCACGTCTAGCCCCCCTAAATCTTCACACACACATTCTGCGGTTCCGTAAAAAAGCGCAATGCTTCCCAGCCGCCTTCACGACCAACACCAGAATTTTTAACGCCCCCAAAAGGA
>JAHDHV010000292.1 GCA_020631155.1 Bacteroidota bacterium
TTGATTTTTTTGTTTCTTTTTTTATCAAGTAAAAAAGAAAAAAACGTAGGTAAAGGGACACTTTTAAAGGATAAGAGCAGTAGTTATTATATGAAAACCCTCTTTTTCTGACACACTTGATTAATAAGTTTTGTAGTCATGAAAATGTCATATACTTGAAAATGACTAACCTTTCAATCCTATTATCGTATTTGATTATACTTACCATTAAAAACCAAAATGCTTAATAATTTGTAAATATTTTACTGTATAAATAGATAATATTATTCCACCAAACCTATCAACTATGACCTCAGTTTACGAAGAAATAAGTGGTCTGATCCGGCCACTAATCAAAGGGATACCAATTATTATTTTCTGCTTAATATTATTTGTTTTTCTAGCTAATCGTATTGATAAATATGCTCAGAGAGTTTATGAATCTAAAGCAAGTATTAAGATTGATAATCGTGATTATGGAATTAGTAATTTTTATCTTTTTGATAGAAATATAGTTGAAGAAGGAAACCGTTACAATTATTTTTTGGCAGAAGTAGAACTGTTTAAATCTCCTGATCTATGGAAGAAAACCTTAGAAAAGTTGGACTTTGGAGTAGAGGTACATCGCATCGGTGATTTTGCAAGAACAGAGTTATATGAAAAAAGCCCTTTTACTATAGAGTATGAATGGATTAAAAATAATGATGTAAAAACAATTGATTATCATATAATTTATCGAGGTAGTAATTTGCTGGAAATTTCGAGAGATGCTGTAAAAAATACCATCCAATTAGGAGAATGTATTGTTTGGGATGAGCTCGCTTTTACAGTAGAGCTTAATAAAAATCAGTTAAAACGACAGCCTTCAAGTTTGAGTATAGGAGATAAGTTTGAATTGGTTTTTGTACCTAAAGTTAAGCAAGTAAAAAATATTAATCACGATAATTTTTTCATTAAAACCTTTGATAAAGATGTACCTATTGTAGAATTATACTACCGCTCTAATTCTCCTCTAAAGTCACAACACTTTTTACAAGCTTTTTTAACCACCTTTTTAGAGGAAACCGAATCTACTAAAAGAAATCGAACTAAAGCAGCTAAGTCTTTGATTGACAATAAGATAGCTCATTTTACAGGCTTGTTAAATCGCTCTGAGGACGAGTTAGCGTATTATAAATCTAATAATCGCTTGGCTGGCGGACGTTTGGAAGTAGACGGTTCTATTAAAAAGTTGAGAGAACTAGAAATACTACTCATGAAGTATGAGTCAGAAATGCAAGTGCTTAATGGAATGAAGTTAGATATTAAGGAAGATGTAAAAAAACAACATGTAAAAGAGGTTTTTAAATTATTAGATGGCACAGATGTTCAAGGTATTGCCCAAACAATTCCTACTTGGGAAGGTGATAATAAAGAGTTCCCAATTTACAATGAGGCAAGTAAAGAAGCCTATATTCAAGCCCAACAAGATTATAAAGAAGAAGTTAATCAGCAGATTAGCAGTGCATTAAATATTTTGAAAACTAAAAGTAAGAATATTAAAGGAGAAATTGCTGGCTTACTAAAAAAGCTCAAAAAGTATCCTCATAAAGAAAAAGATTTACATCATCTACAACGAAAAATGAAGCTTGATGAGCAGATGTATACTTACCTAATTGAAAAAAGAACAGAATTAGGAATTGTTGAATCTTTTAATCAATCATTTCATCAAGTTTTTACAACACCTACTTTATCAACAAGACCTGTATGGCCAAATAAAGCATTGCTGATCGGATTATTCGCTTTTTTGGGCTTAATCATGGGAATGATATTGAGTTATGTGTTTTACTTTCTATTTTCAAAGCTAGAAGAAACCAGTTTAATCAAACGCTTTTTCCCAAATAAACACATCCTACAAATTCCAGAATTTGCTACTATCCAAGAACAGAAAAGCTATTTTTTATGGTTTACAAATAAACATATTGATTCAAATAACAAGTATATTGTTGTATCTACACCAACAATTGATGCAGCTCAATCAAGTTTTACCCTACAGTGGGCAAAACAGTTAGCTGCTAGTGGAAGCCGAGTACTTTTAGTGGATTTAAATCAAAAAAATGGCTACTTAACCAGACAGACAAGCTTACAAAAATATGAAGGAATTTCTGATTTTTTTATGACTGAAAAACAGAACGTTCCACAATATTATGTAGAAGAATATCAACTTTGGTTAAGTCCATTAGGACAGAGCTTAGAAGCGTTGATGTCTAGTAGCTGGAATTTTGATTTAGAGCAAAAACTAGCTTCTTTAGATAAAGAATTTGATAAAATTTTTATTGAATTGCCTTCTGTTGGTGAACATCCATTTTTATTTCATACCAGCAATCCAGCTTGGATGTACATACAAATGATTAGCAAAAATCATTTATTTAGTTTCAAGGCAAAGCGTTTATTTAAGCGTTACAACTACATTTTTAACGAAACACAACTATTCATTTTTGGTCATTTAGCACAAGCAAAATAGGAGAGGAGCGTGCAGAAAAACAAAAAAAATATTTGGCTATTAGCTGATCAATGTTTGATTAGTGGCACACATTTTTTGCTAAACTTATTGTTAATCAGATGGTTAGGGGTAGAATTATTTGGTATGTTTGCTAGTCTCGAAATCATGTGGTTAATGGTAGTCGCTTGTTCGCAATCCATGATTACAGTGCCAATGTTCAGTTTATACCCTAAAATGCAAGCTGAATACAAACACTATTTCCAACAATTGGCTCTTTGGCAACTATTGTTTATTGGGCTGTGTGTTGTCCTGTTAAGTATAGGTTTTGTGTTATCTCATAGCGTTTATTATATTGAATATATTGGAGAAATTATAATTCCTTTTACCTTAGTCTTGAGTCAACTCTTGATATATGATTACACTAAAAAATGGTTTTTTGTAAAGCGTGAGTTCAGGTATATATTTTGTGTTGATTTTTTGGTAGCAGCTTTAGAAATTATTGGTTTAGGTTATCTATATATCAATGCTTTAGGGAGTATAGAATGGATTTTAGCAGTTTTAATGATTGCTTATACGCCTTGGCTATTGAATTATATTTGGCATTTTTTCTATTCTATAAATAAAAAAAGTATTCAGCTTGTTTTACAAGGCTTTGTAAATGTAGCTAAAATACATTGGGAATATGCTAAATGGATGTTAGCTTCTACTTTTGTTCAGTGGTTTAGTGGAAATTATTTTCTAATTGCAGGGGCAGCGATTGTAGGTACAGGAGCTTTAGGGGTGATTCGTTTAGCACAAAATACAATGGGATTTTTACATATTATTTTTCAGGTAATGGAAAATAGCATCCCCATTCAAGCAGCAAATATTTTGCACGAAAAAGGAAAAATAGCATTAAACAATTATTTAAAACATACAACTTTGTATTGGGGCAAAATAATTGGCATCATGCTATTAGTTTTAAGCCTACCCGCCTCTATATGGTTATATCTGTTATATGGGGCAGAGCAAATGCAGTGGTATTGGATAATATGGTGGTTTTCAGGAATTTATATCGTTATTTTTTTGAATCATCCCTTGCGCTTTTGGTTGCGAAGCCACGAAATAACACAGCCTTTTTTCTGGGCATATGCATTTAGCGCAGCTTTCAGCCTACTCACCGCCAATTTTTTACTCAACCATCTAGAGCTAGTCGGGATGTTACTAGGCTTATTATTAACACAGTTGATAAGCAGTTGTGTATTTATTTTTACCATTAAAAGAAGAATGATTAAAAGAGTAGAAATGGTAAAAATGTAATTGGAATCTATTTTTGATGAAATAAATATGAAAAAAATAATACACATAGCATTAGGAAAAGCGAACCCCAACCGTATGAATGGAGTCAATCAAGTTGTGCATCAGTTAGCGATACATCAACAGGCTTTAGGTATTCCTGTAAATATATGGGGCATTGCCAATGATTTACAACACAACTATCCTGAACGTCCTGTAAAAACAGCTTTGTATCAGCAAGATAAACATCACTTAAAAATTGATGCAAAAATACTAGCCGATGTTCAGAAGCAAACCAAAGATACTTTTTTTCATATTCATGGCGCATTTATTCCTGAATTTTATCGCATTAGTAAACGTTTGCAACAACTAAATATGCGCTATGCATACACACCACATGGAGCATTTAGCCCTAAAGCATTTCAGAAAGGATATTGGAAAAAATGGTTATATTTTAACTTTTTTGAAAAAAATATTCTTCAAAAAGCCCAATTGGTGCAATTGCTTGGAAAAGACGAAGCGGAGTATCTTCCCAAACTATTATTCTCTGATAATCAGGCATTAATACCTAATGGTCAGGTTTTGCCAACGACTATTATTGATGCAAATACCCGTTTTAAAGACGGACCTGTATTCGGTTTTTGTGGGCGTATAGATTTGTATCACAAAGGTTTAGATTTATTTATGACTGCTTTTCAGGAATATAGAGCAGAAGGGGGAAAGGGATATTTTGAGCTAATTGGTAATGGTCGTGATTTTGAAGAATTGCAAAAAAGGAGTGAAAACTTGATTCAACAAGGAGTAGTTACCTTTCACGACAAACAATTTGGGGAGCAAAAATGGAATTTGCTAAAAAAATTTAATATATTTATCCATACTTCACGAATGGAAGGCTTTCCGATGGCTGTTTTAGAGGCTGCTTCTTTGGGTTTGCCCTGTTTAACTTCTCCCGAAACCAATATCAACGATCACATTAGACAATATAAAGCTGGTTTTCCATTAGAAAAAAATACCATCAATGATATAAAAGAAGCCATCTTTCAAGCAGAAAAAGCTTGGCAAGAAGGGCAATTATTAGCCAAGGGAAAAGCAGCTAGACAACTTGTAGAAACACATTTTTCATGGCAAGAAATAGCAAAAAAACTGCTAGAATATTATGAAAAATAAAGAGCTTCAACAAGAGGGAAAAGTTGCTAAAATGGATAAAGTAATGATTTGGTTGATGCGTATCATTATTTTTATCCTAGCTCTAAGAATTATTAGCTATTTTACCTTATTCCCCAGTAGTTTAGGTTTAACAAGAGTGGTTAAAGTCTTGGTACGCTGTGGTTTAACTGCTTCTTCTTTGATGTTGTTATGGGTAATGATAACCCATTTTAAGCCTATAAAATGGAATTTAAAATCATTTTTAGTAGGCGGATTATATATGTTATATGCTCTTATGGGTACGCTATCCCTTTTGTGGACGGCTGTGCCGGGGTTCACTGTTATTCAGTTATTTATGCTCTGGGAAAGCATTGCTTTTGCTGTTTTTTTTGGATTAGTGTTAATGATATTTGTAGGTCAAGCGACAGCTTATAGTTTGACAAAAATACTATACGCTTCTGTTGCTGTTGTCGCTGCGGCTGTCCTTATCGGCACTTGTATAGACCCCGATTCCTTTTATCGCTATACCCATGGTGGTACAGTTCGGCGACTCGGCGGTTTTATGATGAACCCCAACGAATTAGGATTATTAATGGTTGTTGGCACAAGCATGGTCTTAATTCATGGAAAATACACAGGTTTTAAATGGATATATGCGGTCATTATCATCTTTGAAGTTGTAGCCTTATTGCTAACGCAGTCACGTTCTTCGCTAGGGGCAATGATAATAATAAGTTTTATATTTTTAGTGCAATCGCCCTATAGAAAGTTGGCTTTCAGTGGTGTAGTTGTAATGGTATTATCGTTTCCTATACTATTTCAAACAATCATTGTCAAGCAAGGGGATATGCAGGAAGTAATGAGTATGACAGGTCGCCTGCCTTTTTGGACGGATTTGATTCAATACGGTCTGCCTGAAAGCCCTTGGTTTGGCTTCGGATTTATGAGCATTACTTCCTCGCCTTATACCCGACATTTTATGAGTGTTCATGCCTATGCTGCTGAAATGACGCATAACACCTTTATTCAAGTATTAATTAATTTAGGATGGATAGGGGCATTTATTACTGGCTTGCAACTGTTTTTTACCTTTATTAAAACATTTTGGGAATCTAATTATCATCAATCCATTATTATTTTTATGTTGATTCCCCTGATTATTAACTCTATAACAGAGTTTGGTATTTTCGGAGAAGCCAATTATGGAATTTTATTTTATCATTTAATTATTGTAATACTTACTATAGAAGTCAAGAAAAAGCAGCTTTATGAAATTGCTCAATGAAGATATAAAAATACTGCAATTATTTTTTCAAATTTCGGAAAAAGATAAAATTAAGGCCGCTAAAAAGCCCATTTTTCCATTATCTATCAGAAAAAACAGTCCGTCTAGCTATTATTTTATCAATAATCCCGATGGTAGTATTCGCTGGTTTTTTCCGACAAACAATAAGAATCCTATTTTTTTGCATTTATACAATGCCCAACAATGGAAAGGAAAATTGTTTAAATACCTAGTATCAGCTTTGGCTAAATTGGGTATTGTCTGGAAAACAGGTACTTTTAAATTGAAAAAAGTAGACTGTACTATTATAAATGAATTATCTAAGGAGCTAAATATTCAGGAATACGCTGTTTTCACTGGAACAAAAGGACCAAACAGAAAATTATTAATTGCTTTAGGAGAGAATGGAAGTGTGAAGCATTTTGTGAAATATCCAATTTCTGAACAATCCAATAAAAATATCCAGAATGAATTAGTTAGTATTCAAATATTGATTAAAAAAAGTACTTGGAAATATTGGAAATTGCCTGATGTTAAAGCCTTAAAAAAAGGCATTTTAATAGAAAATTTAAATCCTAAAAGCAACAAAAAGTCATCCTCTAATTGGACAACTGTACATACAAAAGCACTAGCAGAATGGTATGATGTATTGGCCCAAAAAAGAGTTTTAGCAACAACTTTATACAAAGAAAAGTTAGATGAAATACTAGCAGAAATAACTGATTTTCAAAAAACTAACTCCAAAAAACTAACTTTTAACTTAAAGAAAAAAACAGAACTACTACAACAGCTATATCAACAAATAGACTGGAATCAGGAGGTTTGGACAGCTTGGGCGCATATGGATTTTACCGCTTGGAATATGTATCAAGAACCTAACCGTTTATTGGTCTATGATTGGGAATTAGCACAAGCCGAAATGCCTATACTGTATGATTATTTTCATTTTATTTATCAAAATGAAACCTTAGTAAAACACAATAATCAAGTGGGTATTTTGGCAAAAATAGAAGAAAATGACGAGCTAATTCAGAAATTAAAAGAAAAATTTGATATAAACCCACATTTATATCATCAATTATACATTTTATACAATACAGCCTATTATCTACTATTATATGCAAAACAAGAGGAACTACATCAACAAGTTTATTGGTCATTAAAGGTATGGGAAGATGCTTTAGTGATGTTGACAACTACTACCAAATATTCAAAAGAAACACTACATTATGTCTAATCCTATTGTAGAAATAGAAAAAAAACAGCTCCAACGAACAACTTTTTTGGAAGAATTGTTTGCATATTTACAACAATACAAACACATTGTCCTAAAGTATTTAGGAGAGACCGTTCAAGATTGGCCGATACATAGTGATGTGGATATTTTGATGGAGAAACAGACTTTAAATGACTTAGATAATTGGCTAAGTAAAAGAGATAATACTCTGAAAATCAGTCAAATAAAGCTAACAGATGTTACGCACTATTTTATCTTTTTTAAAGACGCTAGCTTTCTTCAATTAGATGTACTACACGCACTTAGAAGAAAGGAATTGGTCTATTTAAAAGCGGATGAATTATTGGAACGAGCCGAATTAAAAGGAAGTTTGCAGTCGTATAATAATCAATATTTACTAGAACAT
>JAHDHV010000293.1 GCA_020631155.1 Bacteroidota bacterium
GTATTTTATTCTACTTAAAATAGGGTAGAAAAATACCTAAGTTTGGGTAGATGAGGCAAGTCTATTTTTCATTTTAACTTTTTTCTAAAAGAGAAAAATAAAAATCTTTTTCCCCATTTACCATAACACTACTAAACCGTAATGCATAGGTTTTTTTTAGGATGCGTTATTTTTTTGTTAATTTTTTTGGAAATTTAAAAAAGCTTGCTTATATTCGCTTTATCCCTAATTATAGAGCCTGCAAAAATGTACGCTCCGTATTTTATTTAGAGGTTGTCTTAATTTCATCCTTTGGCTTAAAAAATGCGTCTTTTGCCCCCAAACTTCACCTTTTTATCGGTACGTAGCTCCGCTATGCACCTCAAAAAACGCTACATTTGGGAACAAAATCCATCATTTTCAGCTTCAAAAACGAAAATCAAGACAACCTCTTAGAAAGCAAGTAAATTTAATTCAATCCTCCATAAGTTACTGAACATCATTCTATTTTGTTGATGTAATGGGAAAACTAATGCTATTTGTAAAACCTACTTCATCAAGCATTGATTTCTGTATTACTAATCAGCAAATACATTAACCAAAATTTTAAAAAATATTAAAAATGATGAAAAAAGTAACTTCTTTATTGCTGATTAGCTTATTGCTAACCTTAAATAGTCGTGCACAAACAACAACCACAAAAGAATTTTCTCCTCAAGGCGCAAGCTGGCACTACAATTATGATTACTACTGGGGTGAATCAGGCTATTATCAAGTCAACTATGTTAAGGATACCTTGGTTGAAGGTAAAATGTGCAAAAAGCTGTCTAGACAACTTTATGCTTACAATCAAGTAAATGGAAATCAATATACAGAAAATAGAGGTTTTGACTTTCTCTATCAGGAGGGAGAAAAAGTTTACTTTTATTATTCCAATTCTTTCAACCTAGTATATGATTTTAGCTTACAAGTTGGCGATACACTGACCTTAAAAGACAGATGGTTTGGGTGTGATGACAAGGCTTTTAGTATAGATAGCATAGGAACGACTATCATACATGGAGATACGTTAAAATTTCAAGTTGTTAATGAAGTTGTAAATGAAGGCTTTGGTTCATACTGGCCTGATAGTACTATCCTTGTAGAAAAAATAGGTTGTTTGAGTTGGTATCATTTTCCTGCTCCTGAGTGTATAACAGATAGCGACTTTCAACCCAAAGAGCTCCGATGTTATACAGATGATGCCTCTCCTACTTATGCGGTAGTTGATACAACTTTATACGCCTGTGACTATGTAGCTAGTACTTCTGTAATTAAACAAACTTTTAAGCCCCAAATAAGCCCTAATCCTGCCGTTAATCAGTTGCAAATTGAGTTGCCTAGTCACTTTCCGTCCATTAATATACAAATTTACAATACACATGGGCAGTTGATTAAAAATTTAGAGCATGTTACCAAAAACCTAGTGCAACTAGACTGTAGCGACTGGCAATCAGGGATTTATTTGTGTAGTATCGTTGCAGATGGACAAGTGATTGCTAGGGAAAAATTGGTAGTTTGGCGGTAGATAAAGCTGTATTTTATCTCCTCCCCTAAAAAAATAGCTATAAAAAATTTGCTCAATTCACCATTGACTACTAACTTCAACTTTCGTTCACCAAAAATTGGGAAATTAAGGGGGCTATCTCCTTAATTTTCCAATTTTGTCGAAATCTGGATGTTTTATAGGAATTGAAATCTTTTTTTATGAAAAAAATTGAAAAACTTTTAGTAGCGAATCGAGGGGAAATAGCCATACGTATTTTTCGGGCTGCCACAGAATTATACATTCCAACAGTGGCTGTATATACCTATGAAGACCGTTATTCTTTACATCGGTACAAAGCAGATGAAGCCTATCAAATTGGCAATCAAACAGAACCGCTAAAACCGTATTTGGATGTGGAAAAAATGGTGAATGTTGCCAAGCGAGTAGGGGCAAATGCCATTCATCCGGGCTATGGTTTTTTATCAGAGAACGTTACTTTGGCGCGCCGATGTAGAGAAGAGGGAATTATTTTTGTTGGTCCAGATGCGGAAATTATGGAACAGTTGGGCGATAAGGTCAAAGCAAAAGCCATTGCGATTCAAGCGCAGGTTCCAATTATTGAAAGCAATAAAGAGGAATTGACAGATGTAAAAACGGCTGTAAAAGAAGCCAATAAGATTGGATATCCAGTTATGGTTAAAGCCGTTTCGGGTGGTGGTGGTCGAGGAATGAGAGTTGTGAGAAGTGATAAGGAATTAAAAAAGGCTTTTATCGAAGCCCGAAGAGAGGCAAAAACCGCTTTTGGAGACGATAGTATTTTTCTTGAAAAATTTATAGAAAACCCGAAACATATTGAAATCCAAATTATTGGCGACAAATCGGGCAATATTGTTCATTTATACGAGCGAGATTGTTCTGTTCAACGGCGTTTTCAAAAAGTGGTTGAAATTGCACCTGCGCCATTTCTCCGACAAGAAACAAAAGACGCGCTCTATGCTCATGCCATCCGAATTGCTCGAACAGTAGGCTATCATAATGCAGGAACGGTAGAGTTTTTGGTAGATGCAGCAGAGAATATTTATTTTATCGAAGTGAATCCTCGCATACAGGTCGAACATACGGTAACGGAGGTTGTGACAGGGATAGACATTGTGAGAATGCAAATTCTTATCGCAGAAGGACACCGTTTAGATTCCCCAGAAATTAAAATAAAAAATCAAAAAGAGATACCACAGCCACATGGTTTTGCCATTCAATGCCGCATCACAACCGAAGACCCTGAGAATAATTTTAAGCCTGATTATGGAACACTCATTGCTTACCGAAATGCTACAGGCCTAAACATTCGTTTGGATGAGGGCAGTGCTTATTCGGGGGCGGTCATTTCTCCTTTTTTCGATTCCATGTTAACGAAAGTGACTGCATCGGGGCGAACTTTGCAGGGCGCAAGTCAGCGTTTGTATCGGGCATTAATTGAGTTTCGGATTCGAGGGGTAAAAACGAATATTCCTTTTTTGGAAAATGTGATTCGACATGAAGTATTTCAAAGTGGACAAGTTACAGTTAACTTTATCAAAGCATATGAAAAAGAATTATTTACATTTAAAAAGCGAAGAGATCGAGCAACTAAAATTTTGAGCTATTTAGCCAATGTAACCGTCAATAAAAATCCAGATGTTCGTTTTATTTTAAAAGGCAAAAAATTTTCCCAACCTAAAAACATTGATTACGACAGATTTGCACAACCAGAAGCGGGTACCAAGCAATTATTAGAGCAATTGGGGGCGGAAAAATTTTCCAAATGGCTCAAAGAACAAAAAGCCATTCAACTCACCGACACCACTTTTAGAGATGCCCATCAATCGCTATTGGCCACCCGTTTTCGCACTTGCGATATGATGAAAGTCGCGCGAGCCTATTCGTTGGCACATCCCAAAACTTTTTCGATGGAAGTTTGGGGCGGTGCGACCTTTGATGTAGCCATGCGCTTTTTGCAAGAATGTCCGTGGCAGCGATTAAAACAATTTCGAGAGGCAATTCCAAATATTTTATTGCAAATGCTATTGCGTGGGTCAAATGCAGTTGGTTATACGGCTTATCCCGATAATTTGGTGATCGAATTTATTGAAAAAGCATGGAAAACAGGTGTAGATATTTTCCGAATTTTTGACTCCCTCAATTGGGTAGAAAATATGAAGGTGAGTATACAAACGGTGCGAGAGCGAACAAACGGTTTGGCAGAGGCTTGTATTTGTTATACGGGTGATGTGTCGAATCCAAATGAAAAAAAATACACCTTACAATATTATATAGACCTTGCCAAGCAATTAGAAGATGCTGGTGCTCATATTCTTGCGATCAAAGATATGGCAGGATTGCTGAAACCTTATGCTGCTACACAATTGGTAGAAGCCCTGAAAAAATCGGTAGATTTGCCCATTCACTTACATACACACGATACCTCCTCCGCACAATTAGCAACCTACCTAAAAGCGATAGAATCAGGGGTAGACGTAGTGGATGTCGCACTTGGTTCGATGTCGGGATTGACTGCACAGCCTAATTTTAATACCTTAATTGCGATTTTACAAGGGGCGGAACGCGCGCCAAATTCGGAAGATTTTAAGCTTACTTCCCTTAACGATTTTTCCGATTATTGGGAAACGGTGCGAGAATATTACTATCCTTTTGAGTCGGGGTTAAAGGCAGGGACGGCACAAATATACGATCACGAAATACCGGGCGGACAGTATTCTAACCTTCGTCCGCAGGCAAATTCACTAGGCTTGGCCGACAAAATGAGTGAAATCAAGGAGGCTTATACAGCCGTTAATGAGTTGTTTGGAAATATTGTAAAAGTGACTCCTTCCTCAAAAGTAGTGGGCGATTTGGCTTTGTATATGGTCTCGAATGGGTACAAAAAAGAAGACATTTTAGCCAAAGGAAGCAATATTGATTTTCCTGAAAGCACTCGAAATTTTTTCAAAGGGCTACTTGGACAACCACATCAAGGATTTCCAAAAGATTTCCAAAAATTGGTTTTAAAGCAAGAAAAACCCTTAAAAGTTCGGGCAAATGCACACTTAAAACCCATCAATTTTGAGCAAGAATTGATAGATTTCAAAGAGCGATTTGGTGCTTATTACAATGACGAAGATGCTAATTTTTTAGAATTATTATCCTATAAATTATATCCAAAAGTATATGCAAAGTTTCAGGAGCATCGCAAAATATATGGCGATGTATCGGTTATTCCAACGATTCAATTTTTCTTTGGGATGAAAGAAGGAGAGGAAATAACTGTAGAAATGGATAAGGGAAAAACGCTTTTAATTCAGTTGCTATATGTGGAAAAACCAGATCAGAACGGCAACCGAAATGTGCATTTTAAGCTCAATGGACAAATGCGAACTGTTCGAGTAAAGGACAAAACGGTGCAGACGAAGACAGTTGTGCACCGCAAAGTGGTGGAAGAAAATGATAAAATGGTTGGCGCACCTTTACAGGGTTTGCTCTCAAAAGTCTTCGTAAAAGTAGGAGACAAGGTAAAGAAAAATGCTCCTCTTTTTATCATTGAAGCGATGAAAATGGAGACAACCATTACGGCAGCTCAGGCGGGAACAGTGCAAGAAGTCGAACTTCGAGAGGGAACAATGGTAGAAGCGGATGATTTGGTGATTACTTTTGTGTGAAACGTGAGATCATTAATTTATGACAAGTCCAATTCACCCAATAAAGCGCAATAGTATCCATACCGAAAAGAAAGCTGCAATAGCACCACCCATTTGAAAGGAAGAGCGTTTGGCAGGTAAATCTAAGAATAAGCGATTAAACGACTGCGGAAATAAAGCATATATAATGCCCTTGATAGTCATTGACCAACCTGCGATGGTTACAAATACAGCAGGCGACCATTCCCATACATTATGGCAAGTTAATAGCAACAAGCCAACGGGAAGTGTATACAAGGCTACCACTAAACCGCCGTATTTTTTCTGGCTTAAATTAGTAAAAAAATCAATCCACAATTGCGGTTGTATCATATGCGAAATACCCCATACTAAAAAAGAGGCGGCAAATATTTTTTGAATAATGAGTTCCATGTTTTTTGTTTATAATTTTTTGTGATTGGTGGATTCGTAGATTCGTGACTCGTAAATTTTGATACCAATAATTTATAAATTATTTTTTACACCACACATTATCTATAATAAAATTTACATACATTCATCTTATCAATTTACAACTTATCTCTCTATATTTGTCGTCTTTGCTCAATAAATCCGTAAAAAATAGGTGGACAAACAAGATTAAGCAATATTTAAAGTTATTGTAAATAGCGGTATGTTTCATTCCCTTCCTAACACTTTATCTCTAAAATTGCTATTTAGCTCTTTAGCCTTTTAGCTATTTAGCCTTTTAGCTATTTAGCTATTTAGCTATTTAGCTATTTAGCTATTTAGCTGTTAGAAATTAGTTAAAATAAATCACTTTTTAATTTTCCTAATGGATATAAGCTTTTGATTTTTATAGTATTATGACGGCTAAAGCCTTCGTTACAGAAAACATCCAAAAAGAAATCAATCAGTAAAAAACGTCTCAAAACGAATCACTAATCTACTAATCACGAATCCACGAACTGTCAAAGTGAACACAAACTGTTAAATAAATTATCTCATATCTCAAGTCTCACATCTCCCATCTCATTAACAAAATCTAAGTATGAAATCAATACAAATAGCCTTATTAAGTTTATTCCTTTTGACTTTCCATAACAATACTGCATGGACGCAAAATTCTCCTTATGAATTGACCTTACGTAAAGACCTACCGCTTGGCTTAATTGGAGCGAGTACGCTTGGTGTTGGTGTGGTTTTGTTTAGCAATAAAACGCCGCTGACTGAAGCAGACTTGCAACAACTCGATCCGTTAAAAATTCCTTCTTTTGAACGCTTTGTCACCAATAATTGGTCATCAAGCGCGCGCAAAACAAGCGATGTACTATTGTATTCTTCTTTCCTATTGCCTTTTTCGGTATTGCTTGATAAGGACATTCGCAATGATTTTGATAAGGTAGCCATTATTACCGCCGAAAGTATGGTTTTAAATATGGCCTTGACGGGCTTGGTGAAAGAATTGGCAAAACGCAAACGCCCTTTTGTTTATAATGAGACGGTAAGCGATGACTTAAAGTTGACGGGCGATGCTAAAACTTCCTTTTTTTCGGGACATACTTCCGTTGTTGCTACTTCTACCTTTACAACCGCCAAAATTTACAGCGACTATAACCCCGATTCCAAAGCCTTGCCTTATATCTGGACCGCCGCCGCCGCTATCCCTGCTTTGACGGGTTATCTACGTGTGAAAGGTGGCAAACACTTTGTATCTGATGTCGTTGTTGGCTATCTTGTGGGTGCAGGCATTGGCTTTTTAGTTCCTCATTTACATAAAAAAGCGAGGTAGATTTATTTGGCTTTTTGGCTAAGTAAGCAATACATTTTTCCATTTTAGCAAAAAAATATTATTTTAATTGAAAATTTACCATATGGGTATACCTGCTTGACAATGGCACATTAGACTTTTCTTTCAATTTAAAAGCATTGATTTAACTAAATGAGTATTGTCAAAAACGTTGATCCGTAGATTAGTGATTCGTGATTAGTCATTTTTTTCATGGCGGTTTTCTTTTTTTAATAATTTATGTAACGAAGGCTTTAGCCGTCATAGTCATTATAAAAAATAAGCAATCAATCAATTAAGAAAATTACAAAATCAAATAAATCATTTAAACTTATTATTTTCTAACAGTTAAAAGTCTAAATAGCCAAAAAGCAATTTTAAAATTAAAGTATTAGGAGTAATATAAAGTATATCCTTAATATACCATTGTCAAGCCTGTTGGCATGTTTCATTATCATCCTAACACTTTGTCTCTAAAATGGATATTTAGCTATTTAGCCTTTTGGCTATTTAGCTTATAAAAATCAGTAATTAATTTTAAGTATTTTAATATGCATGAGCTAATGAACATTAAGTATTTGGGAGAACTATGACAGCTAAAGCTGTCGTTACAGAACTCACTTAAAAATAATTATTATCCATAAATTTGCCTAAATACGAATCACTGATCTACTAATCACGAATCTACGAGCTGTTAAAATAAGCACAAACTGTTAGGTAAAAAAACTCGGTATTTGAAACATACCAGCCTGTTAACCCAAAAGCTTTATATCTTATATCTTATATCTTATATCTTATATCTTATATCTTATATCTTATAT
>JAHDHV010000294.1 GCA_020631155.1 Bacteroidota bacterium
TTCTAATTTGTAATTCGTAATTACTATAATGTAACAATTAGATTACAATAATAGTGCAACTTTTTATTTTCTTTAAGGGTCATTTTTGTACCCTGTTTTTTTAATAAATTTTATTTTATAATAAAAAAATATAATAAATTACTTACTACACTGTTAACTAAATGACTGGAGTGTGTCAAGAATTTAGGGAATGGCAAAATACTTTTTAAATAGACATTCACTTTACTCAAAAACAAACTATCACTTTTTTGTTGGTGTAAAAGAGTGACCTTGAAATTTTTTCTTTCTTTTTTTATCAAGAAAAAAAGGAAAAAACGTAGGAAAAGGGACACCTTTTAAGATTAAGAGCAACAGTTGTTATACGAAATCCCTCTTTTTCTGATACACTCAAATGACTGCTTTAGGTCATATCCTTCCCATATAGCTAACTGTTTAGATGTTTTATTTGAAATCGGTATGTTTCTTAGTTAATCGTGGATTTGTGATTGGTAGATTCGTGACTCGGTAGAGATGATTTATGAATTATCTTACGGCGAATTTGTGATTTGTATAAATTTAGAGTTTGGAGCTAAATTGATTTCCGTCTTTTATTTTATTGATAAAAAAAATAATAATCTCATTTGAGATTATATAATGTTGATTAATAAAATAAAATATATTGTTTTTTGAGTTTGTTGAAAAAATAAAAACTTTAAAACCTTATAACTTTGTAACCTTCCAAACTCCAATATAAATACAACATCAAAACAGCTAAAAATCCAAAAAGCTAAATATCTAAAAATCCAAAAGTCTAAACAGCTAACCCAAATCTTTCACAAAACTCAATCTATGTAAATGAAGAATTTAACTACTAAATTATCAAACTACCTACTACTTACGCTATTATTGGCAAACTTAAACAGCACCTTTGTTTATGCTCAATGTGATGCTTCTTTTGATGCTCCCCCAAATCTTTGTTTCAATGATGCCAATGGCTTGGATTTAAACAACCTACTAAGGGGTGATGCAGGCGGTACTTGGTCTACAACAGCACCTGATGGAACTTTGTCTAATAATACATTCATTCCGAATGGTTTAGCCGAAGGTTTCTATAGTATTACTTACAGTATTTGCGATGATGTTTCGGTCACACAAGACTTGTTAGTAATCGCACCTATTGCTGCTTTTATCAGTACCACCAACGAAATTTGTTTTGGGGAAACGGTTGATTTTACCAATCAATCACTCTTTTCTAATGAGACCTATCAATGGGAATTTTTTGATGCCTCAACCAATACGGTTATCAGTTCAGCAGAGAAAAATCCGAGCATTACTTTTGAAAAAGCAGGTAATTATACGATTCAGTTGACCATTGCCTGCGACTTGGTAGAGACAGCTAACATTGTCGTGAAAGGTGTACCCATTATAGAGGCAACCGCTTCCAAAAATACCATTTGCACAGGAGAAAAAATAGCTTTAACAGCCTCCAGTTTAGAAAATATTGCCAAATATAATTGGTATGATGAAGCTGGAGACTTGGTAGATAGTGGAGAAAGTATTGAAGTGAACCCAACCACTACGACCATGTATAAAGTGGTTGGAGAGAGTAATATAGGCTGTATGGGCGAGGCGATGGTGCAGGTAAATATTGTGGAAACAGAAATTCAAATTCACCCCAATCAGCCAAGTGTTTGCGTTGGAGCATCCATTGAATTAGCAACGGCAGCAGTCGCCGAATCCTACACTTGGTCAACCCTTGATGGAACAACAATGGGAACAGATGCGACCCTCACCCTTAGCCCTTCCGAAGCAACAACTTATCTTCTAAGTGCTGACATTCAAGGCTGTACTTTCATGGATACCGTTGAGGTGACCATTGAAGATAATTTGGGTTTAGAAATCGTGCCTAATCAAAAAGTAATTTGCAGTGCAGGAGATAAAGTTAATCTAACAGTTTACGGTGCAGTAGATTACAATTGGCAAACACATCCTACATTAAGCAATGCATCAGGCAATAAAGCGGAAGCTAGTCCTAGTGAAAATACCATTTATCAAGTCGTTGGCACAGATGGAAATGGCTGTAGTGGTTCGGCAACCATCGAAATTGTTCTATCCGATTTAGAGGTGCAGCTAACAAATAGCCCAACAGTTTGTAGCGGTCAAACGGTAGAATTACAAGCAGAAGCGGTCTCCTCTCATAGCAGTAAATTTAGCTATGAATGGAGCCCAAGCGATAGCCTAAGCAGTACCAATGAAGCCCTTGTGATAGCAAACCCTACGGTTACAACAACTTACACTGTAACCGTTACCGATGAATATGATTGCACCTCCGAAAAAGAAATTACTGTAACTATTATAGATAAACCTGAGATTGTAGCCTCACAAGATTTGGTGTGTGAAGGGGAGGAAGTTGAATTAAATATCAGTGGTTCAAATGTGGAAATATTGCAATGGTTGGCCAATGGTAGTTTGATGAATAATAGCGAAACAATGGTAAGCGACCAACCAACAGTTACGACAACTTATTGTGCCATAGGGAATTTTGCAGAAGATTGTTCCTTAAATGAGTGCATTACCGTAGAAGTTGCCGAACCGATTAATGTCAGTTATAATATTAGCCTTCCCGAAATTTGTCAAGGCGGAACGACCATTATCAGGGTAGCAGGTGCCGATGAATTTGAGTGGTCACCCTCCACCGGATTGAACACAACTACAGGGCAATTAGTCGAGGCAAGTCCCACAACCACAACGACTTATACCGTCACAGGTCGCGATGCTTCTTCTTGTTATACTGATAGCCGAGAAATTACGGTGACCGTCAATGAACAAACGGCTCCTAGTTTTTCTTTTGTTTCGGAAAATACAAGAATTTGCAAAGGTAAAAATACGCTTTTAGTTGTTGCTGGAAATGTAAATGAGGAGCAAATTAGCTGGTCACCAACCACAGGATTATCGAAAGCAACGGGCGGTGAGGTCTATGCTTCGCCTGATAGCACAACCCTATACACCATCACTTTGACGGACGACAATGCTTGTCAAACGAGTGCAGCCATTTTGGTAGAAGTGGCAGAGGCAGAGACAGATATGGTGGTTCAACCCACACTGCCGACTTACTGTTTAGAAGGCGATAGTTTGACGCTCTCCATCATTGGAAATGCAGACAGTTACACTTGGGAATCTGCCAATGGAATAACTGCCACAACAGGCAAAACGGTCAACGTAGCCCCCTCACAAGCAACGACTTATACCGTTATCGCTGATTTTGGCAATTGTACCACAACAACAGAGGTATTTGTCAATGTGATTGAGCCATTAAGTACAAATATTAGCGAAAATATGCGGATTTGTCAAGGAGAATCGCAGGAGTTGGAAATAACGGGAGGCGATTCTTTTGAGTGGTCGCCTGCCGAATCTTTAAGTGATCCTACAGTGTCAAATCCCGTTGCTCGCCCCGATTCTACAACGACTTATTACGTAAAAACCTACGATTCGGGCAGAGGATGTGCCAAAACCGATTCGGTTACTATTACTGTTGAGCAGCAACCAATTATTGAACTGGCAGCCGAAGGTGCTACTTGTCAAGGAGAGCCTTTTGATATTGGGGCAATGGTTTCTTTACAAAATGGTTTTTCCCTCACAACTCCCGATGGACAAGGCAATTTTGCCAATGAAAATTTGCCAGATGTCGCTGGTTCTAGGTATATACCTAGCGCGGATGAAGTAGGAGAAATTGAAATTGTATTGACGGCAGAAAATGATTGCGGAGTGACAGAAAGGAGCTTGCTGTTGACCATTAGCGAAGGCGACATCGGAACAGTGACTATGAATGCGGTAGAGGAAATTTGCGCCAATGAATCTGCCGACTTATCCATCACAACGGAGACGAATCCAGACGGAATTGTGGTAACATGGAGTGGCGGACAGGGCGTATTTAGCAATGAAATAGGCGCGGCAACGACCTATTTTCCTGCTGTTGGCGAAACGGGCAACGTCACTTTACAAGCCCTAATTGACAATGGTTGCAATGCCTTAACGGAAACGCTTTCTTTGGATATTTTACGTGTTAGCGAAATTGAAACAGTAACCGCCGATGTGTACAATATCATACAAGGCGATGCCGTCCAATTGCAAGCGGAAGGAGGTACCAACTATGAATGGACACCCAATACAGGTTTAAGCTGTAGTAATTGCGATAATCCGCTTGCAAGTCCCACAGTGACAACGACTTATAGTGTTCAAGAAGCAGGCAGTTGTGGGGAAGCCCTTAGTTTGACGATTGAGGTTGAAAAGCCGAAAACGGTTGTTTTACCTTCTGCTTTTTCGCCAAATGGCGATGGGCAAAATGACGAACTCCAACTCCTAGATTCTGAGGTCGAAAGCTTTCAACTCCGCATTTTTAATCGCTGGGGCAAGCTCGTTTTCCAAACCGATGACAGCACCCAAACTTGGAACGGCACCCTTAACAATACAGGCGAAGCAGTGAGCGCAGGCGTATATATGTATGCCTTAGAATATACCTTTGTCAGTGACAATCAACCAAAATTGAAACATGGAAC
The DNA here is from genome assembly GCA_020631155.1 of Bacteroidota bacterium. Taxonomy (GTDB): domain Bacteria; phylum Bacteroidota; class Bacteroidia; order Chitinophagales; family UBA2359; genus JAHDHV01. Next base: position 4,536 of record JAHDHV010000294.1, read on the forward strand.
GATTACGTTGATTCGGTAGAGACACAAAATTTTGTGTCTCTACCGAATTTGCACCCCTACCGAATCGGTTCGCCTTGTTCGGCAGTGAGTTCGGCGAAACGTGTTTGGATTTTTTGGGTAATGGGGCGTTTGCCAGAGCCATCGCCGATGATGCGGCCGTCAATGCTGAGGACGGGGGTGAGTTCGCCCATTGTGCCTGTGGTAAATACTTCGTCTGCGGTTTGAAATTCCATGACGGACACATTGCGCTCTACCAATGGGATGTCCAATTCCTTGGCAATTTGGATGATTAAGCCCCTTGTGATGCCGGGCAAGCAGGAATCCGCATGTGATGTTAATACCTTTCCGCGTTTGACCATAAATAAATTGGTGGCATTGGTTTCAGAGACAAAACCGTATAAATCAAGCATAATGGCATCATGCGCGCCTGCTAAATTGGCTTCTATTTTGGCTAAAATATTATTGATAATGTTATTGTGATGTATCTTAGAATCAATGCATTGTGCAGAATTGCGGCGAGTAGCGGCGGTGATTAATTTAATGCCTTCGGATGGGTAAATGGGGCTTTTATATTCTGGTAAAATAATGAGCGTACAACCACTTTGATTGAGTTTCGGATTCATTCCAGAGGTGATTTTTTCCCCCCTCGTCAACGTCAGGCGGATGTGAACACCATCCATCATATTATTGGCTTTGAGGGTTTCTAATAGTGCTTTTTTTATAAAATCATTGCTAGGAATTTGCTCAAATGCCATTGCTTTTGCCGAATCCTGTAGGCGGTTTAAATGTGGTTCAAGGCAAAATACACGCCCATTATAAACGCGAATCCCTTCCCAAACCGCATCTCCGCCTTGTACAACACTATCAAAAACGGAAACCTTCGCTTCGGCTCTGGGATATAATTTTCCGTTGATGTATACGAGTATGTCTTTATTTTTTGGATTGAATTTTTGCATGGGGTTTTATTTTTGGATAAAGTATAGTATTAATGTTATTAAATACATTGGCAGTAAATATTTTATATATGTTATTTCTTTATGCATTGGTTCGCGGTTTAGGGTATCCGCAAATAAAAGGAATGTAGATAGGATTGATATGGATAAGGATATTATATAGAAGCTTGTCATTACTCTCCCTGATTTTTCTGGATTTTTCTTCTTGTCCTTTTCTTTTACCTGTATGCTACGATTTTTCCTATTCTCACTAATAATCTTTTTAATAGGCTTTACATCTTCATTAGTAAATTTATTACTTTCATTATTAGTATCAGACTGTCGCTTCCTTTCCAAATAGTCTTGTAAGAACTTGCTACTTAAGAGAAATACACCAGCAATGATTGCAGCTATTATTGCTTCCATGATTATTAAGTTGATATTTTGCAAATGTATGTATCTAATGCCCAAAAATAATTAAAGAGAACAAATATAAAGGCATTTTAGCAAAAAAAGCTTATATTTCAATTCGTAAGTCCGATTTTCAATCGGTAGATTTTATCCGATTAGAAATCGGACTTACTTTTTTCTGACAGCTAAAGCTGTCGTTACAGAACTCATATAAAAAGACATCACGAATCTGTAAAGACACAAAATCTTGTGTCTCCACCAATCACTGATCAACTAATCCACCAATCCACAAATCCCATGAAAAAATCAAATCATACATCCGTATTAATCGTAGGGGCAGGGCCAACGGGCTTAACAATGGCTGCACAATTGGCGCAACACGGCATTGCCTTCCGAATTATTGATAAAAAAGAGGGATTGACCACAAAATCGAAGGCATTAGGCGTGCAGGGGCGAACTTTGGAGCTATTGGAAAGCATGGGATTGGCTGAAAAGGCTTTGGAATTGGGGAATCGGGTGAATGGTGCCAATATTTTGATCAAAGGGAAAAAAGCAGCGACCTTAGATATTTCGGGCATTGAAGGATTGGACGGACCCTATGCTTTTTTGCTGATTTTGGAGCAGAGTAAAACGGAAAAAATATTGTATGATTATATACAAAATGCTGGTTTGGATGTGGAATGGCAAACGGAATTGCTGGATTTTTCGCAAAACGAACAAGGCGTAAAGGCAACAATTCGACATGCGGATGGCAGCGAGGAAACGGTCTCCGCAAATTGGCTCATCGGGGCGGATGGGGCAAGTAGTCCTGTGCGGCATATTTTAAATTTACCCTTCAAAGGAGGTACTTATGAGCAGCGATTTTTATTGGCGGATGTACAACTGGAGTGGGAGTTGGAACATGATCAGTTGTATTTGAGTTTTTCCAATGACGGTTTTACGGGTTTTTTCCCGATGTTTGGCGAGGGGCGATACCGCATTATTGGTTCTTTTCCTCGAAATTATAAAGGTGATTATGAAAAAGTTGATTTTGAGGAAGTTAAAGCTATTATTCATCAACTAGCACATATTCCCCTGAAAATGAGCAATGAACGATGGTATTCAGTGTATAAATTACACCATCGTGCGGCAGAGCAATTTCGAGTAGCGCGTGCCTTTTTATTGGGGGATGCTGCCCATGTACACAGTCCCGCAGGGGGGCAGGGCATGAATACGGGCATTCAGGATGCCTATAATTTGGCTTGGAAAATAGCGATGGTGGAAAAAGGAATGGCAAACTCGGAATTTTTGGATACCTATCAACAAGAGCGTTACCCCATTGCTCAAAAATTGCTGAATGGCACAGATGCCGCTTTTCAGATGTTGGTACATCCAAATCCATTGGTATTATTTTTTAGAAATCATATTTTTCCTAAAGTAGCTAATTTTATTACAAGAAATGAAAAAATAAGAAGGCGAGTATTTAGAATTGTATCTCAAATAGCGATTCGCTATCGCAATAGTTCCATTGTTGAGGAGCATAATCCGAAGCAACTATTTCATCGAAAAGCCCCCAAAGCTGGTGACCGTGCCCCTTATGGGATTGTACAAAATGCTGATAATGAAAGACTTAGTTTGTATAAGGTGATAGGTGGGAGTAGTCATCAATTGTTGTTATTTACAGGAAAAAATAGCACAACAGAAGAAATGGACAAGCTTGTAGAAATGCGACAATATGTAAAGGAAAATTTAGGCAATTGGATCAATTGTTTTGTGATTCAGGTAAATGGAAATGAAATTAAGGAATTTGAAAATGTATATATTGACCCTGAAAATGCATTGCACGAATTGTATGGATCACAACAGGCGACTTGTTATCTAGTGCGCCCTGATGGGTATATTGCTTTTCGCTCGCAGCCTTT
>JAHDHV010000295.1 GCA_020631155.1 Bacteroidota bacterium
AGAATATTTTATTTTAGAAAAAAGTAAAGGTTCTCCTTTCATTTGGATAACATTTGGTTATTCCCTAAATCCTTGACACGCCCTTATCTTATAAAACGCAAAAAGCCCCTGTAATAAATACAGAGGCTTTTCTTATGCAAATACAAAAAATAATTAAATTATGTTTAGTATCTTCTGTTGTAGTTATTACCACCGCCGTAATTGTTGCCGCCACCACGATAGCCGCCACCGCCGCGATTACCACCGCGATTGTCTCTACGACCTCTAGGTTCAGCTTTTTTTACAACGATAGTGCGCCCATCTAATTCGCTGTTATTAAGTTCATCAATGGCAGCCTGAGCATCTTCGTCGTTAGGCATTTCCACAAAGCCATAGCCTTTTGACTTACCTGTAAATTTGTCTTCGATGATTTTTACTGAATCAACAACTCCGAATTCTTCGAAAACTTCTCGGAGATCATCATTCTGTGTGTCAAAGCTTAACTTTGCTACAAAAATATTCATACAATAAAATTTAAAATAAAAAAAAGTGAATCAATCTGAAAATGATTTCCAAACCAATTACAACAAAGGTAATTGATTAAATTCAAAATAATTACTTTTAGAGCATAAATATTTTAAAATCTTTGAATTTTCTCTTAAAAAAAGGTTTTTTGAAGCTAAAAAGCTTTTTTTAAAGCTCTAAAAACGCTAAATTAATGGAAATTACTTCATCAAAATGGCTATTGAAAGTTAACATTTAACACTCAAAACATTTAGACTATAGCACTTTTTCCAAAAAAAATCAAAACAGCCTATATCGTAATACTACACAAAAGGGCGTTTGACAGTTATTGCTGGAACTTGTTTCTTTCGTATTTGAATCCATAATTTAGTGCCACTTTTAGCATAAGTTTTTGCCACGTAACCCATACCAATCGCTTTTTTGAGCATTGGCGACTGTGTGCCAGAAGTCACCACACCAATTTTTTCGCCTGCTTCATTCAGTATATCGTAGCCCTGCCGAGCAATTCCCCGACCTTCTAGCTCAAAACCAACAAGTCTACGGCTAATTCCTGCCTTTTTTTGCGCCAATAATACTGGCTTTGCCTTAAAATCTTTATCCAATTTAGTAATCCAGCCTAAACTTGCTTCCAAAGGTGTTGTATCATCACTAATATCATTGCCATACAAACAAAAACCTTTTTCTAAGCGCAAGGTATTTCTCGCCCCTAGCCCAATGGGTTGTATGCCTTGAGGTTTGCCTGTCTCTAAAATAGCGTTCCAAATTTTTTCTGCTTCTTTTTCATCAAAATAAATTTCAAAACCTCCCGACCCTGTATAACCTGTTGCGGATACCAACACATTTTCCACTCCTGCAAATAGGCCTTTTTTAAAAGTATAATATTTCATTCCACCCAAATCTATATCCGTTAGTGCCTGTAGTGCTTCGCTTGCTTTCGGGCCTTGAACTGCCAGCAAAACGGTACGCTCCGAAATATTGAGCATTTCCACATCTTCATCAGGGCAATGCTGTTGAAGCCATGCCCAATCTTTATCAATATTAGCTGCATTAACAACAAGCATATATCCATTTTCTTGTAAATGATAGACTAACATATCATCTACAATACCTCCTTTATCGTTCAACAAACATGTGTATTGCACTTTTCCTATGGACATTCCTGCCACTTTATTGCTTGTTAGTTGTTCAATTAGTTCAAGTGCTTTGCTTCCTCTTATAATAAATTGCCCCATATGAGAAACATCAAATATGCCTACTTTTTGTCGAACACACATATGTTCATCTGTAATACTACTATAACTCACAGGCATATTATAACCTGCGAATGGCACCATTTTCGCTCCTAGGGTGATGTGTAAATTGGTTAATGCGGTTGTTTTCATGTTCACAAAAGTACGTTTTTACTAAAAAAAAGAAAAATGATGTTGCAAAATCCGTTTGTATTTTTTGGAAAACTTGTACAATAACTGAACTCTAATAGAATTAATGTACCTTTGCATTTTTTTATAACAAACATAAGATTTTAGACATAAGACCGAAGATTTTGGAGTTCTGAAAATTAAACTACAATAAATTATAATTAAATATTTTTCTATCCTTAAAAAAGCTAACTTCTAATAACTAACTTCTAAATTCTAAACTCTAATAGCTGACTTCTAAAATCTAAACATCACTAACTTAAGGTATGAAGCAACAGTTAACAGAAATCAATAAAAGGCGGACATTTGGCATTATCAGTCACCCGGATGCAGGGAAAACGACTTTAACGGAAAAGCTATTGTTATTCGGTGGGGCTATCCAAAAAGCAGGGGCCGTGAAATCGAATAAAATCAAACGGGGCGCAACTTCTGATTTTATGGAAATTGAGCGACAGCGTGGTATTTCTGTAGCAACTTCTGTGATGGCTTTTGAGTATAAAGGCAAGTTAATCAACATTTTAGACACCCCCGGTCACAAGGATTTTGCCGAAGATACTTATCGCACCCTCACTGCTGTTGATAGTGTTATTATGGTGATTGATTGTGTAAAAGGGGTGGAAATTCAAACGGAAAGGCTGATGGAAGTTTGTCGAATGAGGAATACACCTGTTATTGTTTTTGTGAACAAACTTGATAGAGACGGTAAAGACCCTTACGATTTGTTGGATGAAATTGAAGAAAAATTATTGATAAAAGTGCGTCCATTGAGCTGGCCGATTAACATGGGAACACATTTTAAAGGAGTTTATAAACTCTATGATAATAGTCTCCGACTGTTTCGCGCTAGTGCTAGACAACTGAATGAAGAAGATGAGGAGTTAGTTATCAAAGACTTATCTGATTCTATCTTAGATAAGGCTGTTGGAGAAAGAGATGCGGAACAATTGCGAGAGGATGTAGAATTAATTGAAAGTGTATATGAACCTTTTGATACGATGCCCTATTTGGCAGGCAATTTAGCTCCTGTTTTTTTTGGCAGTGCCATTAATAATTTTGGTGTAAAAGAGCTGTTAGATACCTTTATTAATATCGCGCCTCCGCCTCGTTCTCGTCCAACAGACGCACGCATTATTGAACCGACAGAGCCTAAATTCAGTGGTTTTGTCTTTAAAATACATGCGAACCTAGACCCAAAGCACCGCGACCGCATTGCTTTTTTGCGTGTTTGTTCAGGAAAATTTGAGCGTAATAAATTTTATCAACACATTCGCCTAGAAAAAAAGCTGCGATTTAGCAATCCCACCAGTTTTATGGCGCAGAAAAAAAACATCATAAACGATGCTTACCCTGGCGATGTTGTCGGTTTATATGATTCTGGAAATTTTAAAATTGGGGATACATTAACGGAGGGTGAAGTCTTTATGTTTCAAGGGATTCCGAGTTTTTCACCTGAAATTTTCAAGTTACTTGTTAATACCGATCCTATGAAATCAAAACAGTTGGATAAGGGAATTAAACAGTTAAGTGATGAGGGAGTTGTGCAATTATTTCGACAGCAAATGGGCAGCAAAAAAATTGTGGGAACCGTTGGAGAGCTTCAATTTGAAGTCATTCAATATCGCTTACAGCACGAATATAAAGCCTCTTGTCGTTTCGAGCCGCTTCCTTTTTACAAGGCTTGCTGGCTCACTGCCGATGATCCACAAAAATTAGCCGACTTCTGCAAACGTAAATCTAATTACATTGCTACAGATAAAGACGATAATCCTGTTTTTCTAGCGCAAACTTCTTGGACTTTGGATGTTACACGTAGAGATTATCCTGATATTGTATTTCACGAAACCTCAGAATTTAAACGACAAGCGAAGGGGAATTATTAATTACGAATTACGAATTACGAATTACGAAAATTTAAAATTTTACTTTTTTATAAAGCAGAAAAGGCACAGTTTATTAGTAAATAAACTGTGCCTTTTTTTAAAAAAAAACTATTTATTTTCTATTTTAATTTGGCTAGACTTACCTTGATTCTTGCGAAGGCTTCTCTTAGGTTTTCTTCTGAGGCAGCATAGGAAATACGCAAACAACTATCATTTCCAAAAGCTGCACCTGTAACTAATGATACATAACAATCATTTAACAAATACATGCATAAGTCATCTACATTGTTAATAGTTGTTGTTCCATCTGACTTACCAATATAAGAACTAACATCAGGGAAAAAATAGAAAGCTCCTTTAGGCATATAATTTTTAAGCCCTGGAATTTCTGCTAATAAATCAAATAAGAAATCTCGGCGGCGTTGAAATTCCCTCCGCATAGTATAGGTAGGCTCTAAAGTTCCTGTAAGTGCCTCAATAGCAGCGCGTTGTGTAACAGTACATGCACCAGAAGTAAACTGCCCTTGCATTTTATTACAAGCCTTAGCAATTGGTACAGGAGCAGCCAAATACCCTAACCTCCAACCTGTCATAGCAAAGCCTTTTGATAAGCCGTTAACAGTAATCACTCGGTCTTTAATAAAATCAAATTGGGCAATGCTTTCATGCTTGCCTACAAAAGTAATATGTTCATATATTTCATCAGCAATGATGTAAAGCTCATCGTGTTTTGCCACAACTTCAGCTATTGCTTTCAATTCTTCTTTACTATACACCGAGCCTGTTGGATTACAAGGTGACGAAAAAATTAGCAATTTCGTTTTATCTGTAATCGCTGCTTCCAAATCTTTGGGTGTTAGCTTAAATTCATTGTCTATACTTGTTGGAATTTCTACTAAAACCCCTTCCGCTAGTTGGATTTGTGCTGCATAACTCACCCAATAAGGGATGGGCATAATTGCCTCATCGCCAGGGTTTAACATAGCTAATATTACATTGGCTAAAGATTGTTTTGCTCCTGTTGATACCACAATTTGATCGGTAGTATAATCCAAATTATTATCACGCTTAAATTTTTGTACAATGGCCTCGCGCAACTCTAAGTAACCCGACACAGGTGGATATTTGGAATAACGGTCGTCAATGGCTTTTTTAGCAGCCTCGCGAATGTGTTCAGGCGTATCAAAATCAGGTTCACCTAAACTTAAACTGATGACATCTTTACCTTCTTGTTTTAAGGCGCGCGCAAGGGCAGCCATTTTTAATGTTGCCGACTCTGTTAGGTTAATGATTCGGTCGGATAAGGGGGTAGCCGTCAAAGTATTCATTATGGTTGATGGTTTGGTGATTTAGAAATGTGTACTTTTTAAGGAGATTTAAGATTTAAGATTTAAGACGTAAGATTTAAGATGCAAGCTAATCTATTCATTATCAAAATATCTTATGGTACAATCATCTGTCACTTAATACTCTCCACACTCTAAGTAAACATTTGCAAAGTAAATAATATTTTTTTTCACTTATAAGAATACTGTATTAATTTTACAGTGCTATTTAAACTAGGTTGTACGTAAAAAAGGCTACAAAGTTATAGAATAAATAGCTGTTTTTAAACTCATAATTTTAGTGTCTTAAAATTCTTATAAGTTTCTCGCAGTGAGAAACTTACTTTATATTGCACTCTTTAGGAATTCTAAACTTTCAGAAGGCAAGTTTAATAGCGCAAAAATGAAAAAAACTTTCGTACCAAATACCTTTTTTTTATTAAAGATAGCCTACATAATAATTGCACTTATTTTGTTTATTTATGTAGCAACAAAAGCATATCTAGCAGGTTTTACACATGATGAAAGCATTACCTATACAATGGCAATAGGCCAGAAAGGTTGGTTATTAACTGCAAACAATCATTGGCTCAATACAGCTTTAAGCTTTTTTATGGCTAAAAAGTTCGGACTTTCTGAATTTGTACTTAGATTACCAAATGTGCTTTTCTTCTTAGTGTATTTATTTTTTGTTTACAAAATTTGTTTCACCTATGTAAAAAACAATCCAGCTATTCTATTAGCGATTCCCTTATTTTTATTTAATCCATTTGTTTTACAATATTTTGGTTTATCAAGAGGATATGGTATAGCAATGGCATGTTCTATGATAACCTTATACTTTTTTTTATATACCCTTAGATATTTCACTTACCACACTTTTTTGCAAGCAGCGGTTTGGGGAGTAGTAACAATCTATGCTAACTATTCTTTTTTAACATGGATTTTTGCCTTAAATTGCTCTTATTTAATCATTTACACAATCAAGAAAAAAGCGTTCTTTTATAACAAATACAATTTACTCATTATTTTTGGACAAATTTTTCTATTGATCCCAGCTCTTATAAACATCTTTATTTTAAAAACTAGCGGACACCTCATTTTTGGGGGCAGAAAAAATATATTAACTGATACTTTTTCATCCATTATTCAACAAAGCTTTCCAATTATATTATTTCCCTATCAAAACATGCTAATTCTTGTAATAATACTGTTTCTTATTATTTCAAGCACTTATCTAGTCAAAAACAACATAAGAATATACTTTTTTGCTATTACAAGCATTATTTTACTCATACTTCCAACTTTTTTTCATCTAACAATGGGCGTATTATATCCACTAGAGCGAACAGGTATCTATTGGTGTCTTTTATTTGGGCTACATGTTTTATTTTTAACCGACCATTTTCTATTCTATCATACACGAAAAAAACGCACTCACCTATTCCTATTTTTATCCGCCATACTCTCCATCACTATAACAATTGGTTTCTTTACAACCCTCAATCTTCACTCTTATCCAGCAAATCACGCAGACCACAACACCAGAGGTATGCTGTTTTTGTTAAAAGAAAAGGTTGATACTACCCAAAGCTACCGCCTAGGAATAGATGCTACCTTTGAGCCGACTATTAACTACTACCGTCAAACACATAATTTACATTGGCTTCAAAAAGTAACTCGCAAGGGTGTGAAGGAAGATTATGACTTTTTTTATGTCAAAAATAGCAGCGTTCCTCTTATTCCTTCCGATTGTTTAAATGTGATAAAAAGCTTTGACGATACCGCTACCCAGTTATTGGAAAATTGTGAAAATTAAACAATACAAGTAGTGCAACTCAATCACTTAAATAAACAAAAGATATATTTTGCTTTAAGTCCTTATCTAAACTCAAAGCAACGGGACAGTTACGAGCTGCGTTTTCCAAAACAGTACGTTGTTTGTCGGTATAATTGTTGTGCGGTAAAGTTAAATTTACATCAATGGCAGCGATTTTGCGCGGCCCCGATTGCATCACTTTATTGATGGAGACCTCAGCCCCTGTTACTGATACTCCTAAACGCTCACCAACAATACCCATAATGGTCAACATACAACTGCCTAAAGCGGTTGCTACCAAATCCGTTGGCGAGAACATTTCTCCCTTTCCGTGATTATCTATAGGGGCATCAGTAATTAAATTATTACCCGATTTTAGGTGCGTTGCTGTTGTCCGCAAATCACCATTGTAAACAATTTTACTGGTCATTGTGTAATATTTTTAGTAAATTTAACATTATTAGACTTTAGAGCCTAGCTTGATTCTATTTTTTAACTAAAAAAAATGAAAATCAAAATAAGTACTTAACAATTAGTGTTTAAACAGTTTTTGATAAGATTTGCAAAAAAGAGCAAATAAAAAAATTTGTAAAAAATTAGAAATCAAACTATTAACTAAGTTCAAGCATCTATTTTGTTTTTTAAAACTTAAATAACTAGACAAAATTAAAAGACATTTGAGCTTACCATAAATCATTAAACATGGGTTAATTATTTCAAATATCTCATATCTCATATCTTATGTCTTATGTCTTATGTCTTATGTCTTATGTCTTATGTCTTATGTCTTATGTCTTATGTCTTATGTCTTA
>JAHDHV010000296.1 GCA_020631155.1 Bacteroidota bacterium
CTTTTGGACTTTTGGACTTTTGGACTTTTGGACTTTTGGACTTTTGGAAATTAGAAAAAACACTCACACATGAACAAATAAATTCATCCCTAATATCGCAATTTATTCAATAATGGATAAACTATTAGAGGCCAAGTTCGACATGAAACATATCATTTTCCCTAAAAAATATATTTAAAATTTAAAAATTCATTTTTTTATAAAAACAGCCAAACAGCTAAATATCTAAATATCCAAACAACTAAATATCTAAATAGCCAAACAGCTAAATATCTAAATATCCAAACAGCTAAACAGCTAAACAGCCAAAAAGCAATTTTACAACTTAAAGTATCAGCAGTAGAATGAAACTTAAAAAAAATTACCTTATCTTTGGCGCATTAAAAAACAAATACATTAAAATAAAATAGATGAAAATATCAGTTATTGGAGCAGGCAATGTAGGAGCTACATGTGCCAATGTAATTGCTCACGGAAACTTCGCCAAAGAAGTCGTTTTATTAGACATTAAAGAAGGTTTATCAGAAGGTAAAGCCTTAGATATGTGGGAAGCGTCTCCTGTAAACTACTACAGCACTCGCATTACAGGGGTGACTAATGACTATAGCGCAACTGCTGGTGCTGCCGTTACCATCATCACATCAGGTATTCCGCGCCGCCCCGGTATGAGCCGTGATGACTTAATTGGCACCAACGCAGGCATTGTAAAGTCGGTTACCGAAAACGTTATCAAGCACTCGCCTGATACCATTATCATCGTGGTTGCCAACCCTTTAGATGTCATGAGTTACTGTGCTTATTTAACTGCTCAAACAGCCTCTAATAAGGTATTTGGGATGGCTGGAATTTTGGATACAGCGCGCTATCGTTCTTTCTTAGCTTTGGAATTAGGTGTTTCTCCTAAAGATATTCAGGCTGTTTTGATGGGTGGCCATGGTGATACAATGGTTCCACTACCTCGCTACACAACCGTTGCGGGTATTCCTATTACAGAGTTGGTTTCCGAAGAACGTTTGAATGCAATTGTACAACGCACCAAAAAGGGTGGCGGCGAATTGGTCAAATTAATGGGTACATCGGCTTGGTACGCGCCAGGTGCCGCTGCTGCTCAAATGGCAGAAACGATTGTAAAAGATGAAAAACGCATCTTCCCCTGTTGTACTTGGTTGACTGGCGAGTATGGTTTGAAAGATATTTACTTGGGTGTTCCCGTTGTATTAGGGGCAAATGGTATTGAAAAAGTACTGGAACTTGACCTTAATGACGATGAAAAAGCACTATTGTATCAATCGGCTGATGCTGTGAAAGGAGTGATGAAGGTATTAGATGATATGAAATTGTTTTGATTTAGATGGAAGATTTGAGACATGAGATTTGAGACTTTAATTTAGTCCCTACTATCATGCTCTTTTGTTATAACTCGGCTTTGCTATCATTTATGACAAAAAATTGACATACCTTTTCTTTTTTTTAAGTTTCCAAAATTATATATTTGTATCATAACTAAAAGAAAAAGAAGTCACCTATCACAATAATTAGTTTTAATTGTGCATTTTATAGTCAACTACTAACTAGTATTCTTTTTTTGAGGAAAATTTATTGTTAGAATGTGTTTTTTACTGAAAAAAATACATTTTCACTAATTTAAAATTTTTAAGAGCAATTATTTTCTCTCTCTTTAATTGAATGATAGCTAAATATACCTGATAGGGGAATCTGTAATAGATACAGTTTCCCCTTTTTTTATACATCAAACTCAAATCATCCACAAAATAACCCCAAAAAAAACAAATAATTCAAAAGTTGAATTCTCCCCTAATTTCTAAAAATCCAAATAGCCAAAAGGCTAAAAAGCCAAAAGTCCAACTATTTTATCCTCATCTATATTATCAATATAAACATCAAAATTATCAATAGAATTATTGAAACGATTGTTTCCATCTATCAAATAGAATTTTTACTTTTGAGCAATTATAAATAAATTAAAAAAATAAGCTACATGGATCATAACAAGCAAGTTGACGCAATTAAGCACAGTGAAAATGGTAAAGGAAAATGCCCATTTAGCAGTGGTATCTTAAAACATACTGCTGGGCGTGGCACATCAAATCGCGATTGGTGGCCAAACCAATTAAATTTGAGTATTCTTCGCCAACATTCCTCCTTAGCCGACCCAATGGGCGCAAACTTTAACTATGCAGAAGAGTTTCTATCACTAGATTTAGAGGCGGTAAAAAAAGACATTTTTGACTTAATGACTGACTCCCAAGAGTGGTGGCCAGCAGATTATGGTCATTATGGTCCCTTTTTCATTCGCATGGCATGGCATAGCGCAGGTACTTATCGTATTGCTGATGGGCGTGGCGGTGCTGGCGCAGGAACACAGCGTTTTGCACCACTTAACAGTTGGCCGGACAATGCCAACTTGGATAAAGCCCGTTTATTACTTTGGCCAATTAAACAAAAATATGGCAAGAAAATTTCATGGGCAGATTTAATGATTTTGACTGGTAACTGCGCTTTGGAGTCTATGGGTTTCAAAACTTTTGGCTTTGCAGGCGGCCGTGCAGATGTTTGGCAACCCGAAGAAGATATTTACTGGGGTACAGAAACAGAATGGTTAGGTGATAAGCGGTATTCTGGTGAGCGTGACCTAGAAAATCCGTTAGCAGCCGTTCAAATGGGTTTAATTTATGTAAATCCTGAAGGGCCAAATGGCAATCCCGACCCTTTGGCAGCAGCACATGATATTCGCGAAACTTTTGGGCGTATGGCCATGAATGACTACGAAACAGTCGCACTTATCGCAGGTGGGCATACTTTTGGCAAAACGCATGGTGCTGCCAGTGATGCCAAATATGTAGGCAGAGAGCCAGCAGCAGCAACTATAGAGGAGCAAAGTTTGGGCTGGAAAAACAGCTTTGGTACAGGCAAAGGTGCAGATACCATTACCAGTGGTTTAGAAGGTGCTTGGACGGTCACCCCAACTAAATGGAGCAACAACTTTTTTGAAAATCTTTTTGGCTATGAATGGGAGTTGACCAAAAGCCCAGCAGGGGCAAATCAATGGCGACCAAAAGAAGGCGCAGGTGCTGGATTAGTGCCTGATGCTCATGACCCTGCCAAAAAACACGCACCCTTTATGTTGACAACAGACTTGGCTTTGCGTATGGACCCTGAGTATGCAAAAATTTCTAAGCGTTTTCACGAAAATCCCGATGAGTTTGCAGATGCATTTGCACGCGCATGGTTCAAGTTAACCCATCGCGATATGGGACCGATTGTTCGATATTTAGGTTCAGAGGTACCCAAAGAGCAACTTATCTGGCAAGACCCTGTACCAGCCGTTGATTATCAATTAATTGATGACAATGACATTGCTGATTTGAAAGCAAAAATTCTTAATGCTGGTTTATCCATTTCAGAATTAGTATCTACTGCTTGGGCATCGGCTTCTACTTTTAGAGGTTCTGACAAACGAGGTGGTGCCAATGGTGCGCGTATTCGTTTAGCTCCGCAAAAAGATTGGGAAGTCAACAATCCTAACCAACTGGCTAAGGTTTTAGGCATTCTTGAAGATGTTCAAAAAACCTTTAATAGTGAAGCTACTGGCAAAAAGGTTTCTCTAGCAGATTTGATCGTTTTAGGTGGTTGTGTAGGAGTAGAACAGGCGGCAAAAAATGCTGGCCACGACATCCAAGTGCCATTCACCGCAGGGCGAAACGATACTTCACAAGAGCTTACCGATGTGGATTCTTTCGCTGTTCTCGAACCAAAAGCAGATGGTTTCCGCAACTATTTGAAAACCAAATATACCGTATCTGCCGAAGAATTGTTGGTTGATAAAGCACAATTATTAACCTTGACCGTACCCGAAATGACTGTTCTCATCGGTGGTATGCGTGTATTGAATACCAATTTTGATCAGTCCAAACATGGCGTATTCACTACCCAAAACGAGGCATTGACCAACGATTTCTTTGTTAATTTATTGGATTTTGGCACAACATGGAAAGTAGCTTCCGAAAATGATGATTTGTTTGAAGGACACGCTCGCACTACAGGTGACTTAAAATGGACAGGTACTCGCGTTGACTTAATTTTTGGTTCTAATTCAGAGTTACGAGCTATAGCAGAAGTTTATGCTTGCTCCGATTCAAAAGAACAATTTGTTAAAGATTTTGTAGCAGCATGGGACAAAGTGATGAATTTAGATCGCTTTGACATCTAGTACTACACAATTTAAACAGTATACTTTGTTTGATTAAAATAGTGAACATCAATACTTTGAGCAAAATTATTTTTAAATTTATTTGTAAAAGGTGGTCTAGCAATAGTCCACCTTTTTTGCTATGTTTCATTTTCTTACTAACACTTTGTTTTTAAAATTGCTATTTAGATATTTAGACTTTTGGCTATTTAGCTTTTAACAACTAATAATTAATTTATTATTTTTTACATACTTAATTGTATTTTTTTTTACAAGAACTAAGTAAGTAGACAAAATTAAACAACTATTAGATTTGTTAGAAAATATTGATAGTGATTGAATTATCTCACGTCTCATGTCTTAAATCTTATGTCTAAGTACTTACAATAACTAAACCTATCATTATTCGCCATTAAAACCAACAATTTGCAAGTTCACAAAATCCATAAAAAACAAGCGCGACAGCTTTTTTTACAAGCACAAGGTCTATTATTTCCTAAACAGTTTGGCTTAGGAAAAGAAGGCATTTTAAAAGCCCTTCGGCAGTTGTCCTATATTCAAATTGACAGCATTTCGGTAGTCCGCCGAGCGCATCACCATACATTATGGACACGACTTCCTGATTATCAAGCCGCTGTTTTGGGAGATTTACAAGCTAAAGAACGGCAAATTTTGGAGTATTGGAGTCATGCGGCGGCTTATTTACCGATGGAAGATTATCGTTTTTGTCTGCCTCGAATGAACGCTTTTGCGAGTGGTGAACGACATTGGTTTAAAAAAGACCCCAAAATGATGGGCTATGTGTTGGATAGAATTAAAGCAGAGGGAGCATTAAAGGCGCGAGATTTTAAGCGCGATGATCAGCAAAAATCAGGGCAATGGTGGAATTGGAAGCCCGCCAAAAAAGCCTTGGAACAGTTGTTTATGGAAGGAAAATTAATGGTTAGCAGACGTGAGAATTTTCAAAAAGTATATGATTTACCAGAGCGAGTATTGCCAAGTCACATTCAAACAAGCACACCGACACCTAAAGAATATGCACATTTTTTAATTGACAATGCTATTCGCTCATTTGCCTTAACATCATTACCTGAAATTGTTTACCTAAGAAAAGGCATCAAAAAAATTGTGCAAACTGTATTAAATGAATTATTGGAAGATAAAAAAATTGTGGCGGTTCAGGTAGAAGGCATTGACCATCAACTATTTTACAGCACCAAACAGCACTTACAAAACCTCCCTCCTACGGCAACTACTCCAAAATTGGTGCATCTCCTCTCTCCTTTCGACAACGCCATCATCCAACGCAAGCGAATCGCACAACTCTTTGATTTTCAATATAAAATAGAATGTTATATTCCTAAAAATAAGCGTGTAAATGGCTACTTTAGCTTACCTATTCTATGGAATACACAATTTATGGGACAGGTAGATGCAAAAGCCGAGCGAAAAACCGCGACTTTGCATCTCCGTCATTTGGTGTTTGAAAAAAATAGTACTAGCGCGCAAATAGCAAATTTAATACCTTTTTTAGCCCAAAAAATACGGCAATTTGCACATTTCAATGACTGCCAACATCTTGTTATAGAACGAGTTACCCCTGTAGAATACACCAATTTTGCATATGAATTGATTGATTGATTGATTCATCGCTGGAAACAAGCTATGTCCGAGCTATTTATGTACGAAATTATTGTAAACCCAACAGTATACGCCCCTTTACTCTAGGTCTAGGAATGGGTGTAATGCGTGGTCTTGGTAGCAGCCACGGTTTGATTTTTGTGGGTTGTTGTTTTGGTTGTGGATTTTGAGTTTTTGGTTGTGAATTTGGTTGTGAGTTCGTTTCTGTTTCCATATTGACAAAATAATTGGCAGCAGTTTCCGAACTCATAAACTTAGATTTATTCAAATACTCTAAATCATCGTAATATTGAAAAAAGCAAGTACCGCCTTTAATTAAATTAATTATTTCCTCATTCTTATCTTCTGGCAAAGTTGGGCAGCCCTGACTACGCCCTAGACTACCATGCCATTGAATATAGGTTTCGCTTACATATGGGGCTGCATGTACCACAATATTTCTGGAACGAGCCTTGTCGTTATAGCCTTTTTCTAAACCATCTAACCTCATACCGTAGCCATTAGCAGTGTTTCGATAAGATTCGGCGGTAAGAAACCAACCTAAAGAACTCTGAAAAGAGTCTGTTTTATTGGAAAAGTAACGTGCATAGAGCAAACCTGTATTTTCCCCATGCGAAACAAGAGTTTGGTAAAGTACCTTTTTTTGGTCTAAGTCAATCACATAAAATCGCTGCTGATCGGATGGTTTTCTAAAATCAACAATAGAAATAATGCGTTTTTCAGACTTAATCTTGTTGGCAGCTAATAGGTTATAGTAACCTATCATTGTATGTCGAAATAGCTGTTTATCAATGGCATTGTTTTTCAAATCACACTGAAAATATAAATCATTGATATGTTGCTCAAAAGCAATTTTAGAGGCTGGGTTCGCAGTAGCAGTCTTGAAATTAAACAAGAACACATACAAAAACATTGCAATAATCGTTAGTGCGTAAAATTGGGTTGATTTCATTAATTAATTGTGCTTTTTTAATAAAATAAATACTTAGATAGAAGATTTAAGACATGAGACGTGTGATAATTAACTCACTATTAATAACTTATGACAAATTCAGTAGCTGTTTAATTTTGTCTAGTTGCTTAAAAGAAAATAATTATCAATAAGAAGGTATGTGTTTAACTTATGGGCTTTGTTAGTTTAGATGGGCTTTTAATAATTGGTCACAGTTTTGTCAATATATTTTAAATATTTTATACGTCCTATCAAGATCGCATCATTTTTCCACTTATTTTTAACCTTTCACCTTGATAAAAGGACATTTTTCATATACACAATAACCATCAAAAATAATCATATGCCACAAAAACATTTATCATTCTTTTTAAAAAGCAAAATTGCATTTTAACTCAAAGCTTACAACACAATCATTTAACTTTGCATCCAAAACAATACTTTATGATAAGTTTTTTTGGCTTTATATTGAAAAAAATCACTCTAGCTTTCTTTTTTCACTTGCCTCATTAAACATAAAGTCAAAAAATATTGTTAATGATAGTCATTCATAGTCTTAGTCAAGTTTTATGTTTCTAAAAAGACAAATCCTATACACTTTTTATCCTTGATAAACACTCAACAAAATTGGTCAGAAATTACTCCTATTTACTTTTTTGTCTTATGCAAAAAGGGGAAAATCACTATTAATACAGCTTTTTACACAAAATAAACAGATTTTTGATACTAATATGCCTATTCTTAAAGGGTTAAAGAGTATCTTGTGAGATCGGTGATTTTGTAACTTTACGTACTATAAATTGAAGATTTGTGATTAAATTGAAGATTTGTGATTAAATTGAAGATTTGTGATTAAATTGAAGATTCATGCATCGAAGTTACTAATCAATCGCATCAAGTAAGTGCCAAGCACTAATTAATTGTGCACAATTTTGTTCTAAAGTATTGACTTTC
>JAHDHV010000297.1 GCA_020631155.1 Bacteroidota bacterium
GGCAAGTTACAAAGTTTTTTTGGCTGTTTAACTATTTGGATTTTTAGACTTTTGGATTTTTGGCTGTTTAGCTTTTTAGCTGCTTTGATATTAGAAAACCGTTAATCAATAAATCACGAATCCACGAATCACTAATTCACCAAGCCTTTATATTTTTGCCTGAATTGTTGCAAATCAAACAACATCTTTTTATTATGGCACATCTATTTTGATAATAGACTATTTCCATTCGTGGATTAGTAGATCAGTGATTCAACAACTCAATAATTCAAAAAATCAACAACTTTAGAGTTTGGACTAAGTTAGTTTTTAGCCTTTTAACTTGTTAGCCCTAACAAAAAACAATGCATTTTTTAAATTTTGTATTCTATTGGCTAACAAAATACTAGGTGTGTTTTTTATAAAAAAAACCTTAAAGCCTTGCAACTTTACAACCTTCCAAACTCCAAAACAATTCCAATAGCCATGAGTTTTTCAGAAAAATTTGTACGGGTAGCGCGTAAAATACTGCCCTCCCCTTTTACCATTGCCTTGCTGTTAACGGTATTTACAGGCATCATTGCCTTGTTATTTACCGAAGCAAAAACCGATACCAACGAAGCCCATTTATTGCAAATTATTGGCTTTTGGGAAAAGGGCTTGTGGGAGTTGCTGAAATTTACCATGCAAATGATGTTGATACTCGTATTGGGGCATGTGTTGGCACTATCTAAACCCTTTAATACTTTGATTAACAAGGCTTTGCGCTTTTGTACTAATACGGCGATTGCAGCCTTTTTGGTTAGCTTTTTAACGATGTCAGTTGCCTTTTTGAATTGGGGTTTGGGTTTGATATTTGGGGCTGTTTTTGCGCGAAAAGTCGGCGAATATGCGGTCGAAAATCGTATTGATTTGAACTACCCCCTGATTGGTGCGGCGGGCTATTCGGGGCTGATGGTGTGGCATGGCGGTTTGTCGGGTTCTGCGCCGCTTAAAATTGCAGAGGCAGGCCACTTTTTAGAGGCAAAAATGGGTGTAATTCCCACTAGCGAAACCATTTTTTCCGCTATGAACCTCTTTGCTACTGCTTTACTCCTCCTCCTAGTGCCGATGGCAATGTATTTTTTAGCCAAAAGAACCCAAACCACCGTTCCCCTATCCCAAATTATACCGCCCAACGGCATTAAAGCGAGTAATGGCTCACCCCTACATAAAAAAATTGAGGGCGCAGAACAATTGGACTATCTTCCTGTGATGGGATTTTTATTTGGCGGCGGCATGTTGCTATTTGGTTTGTATAAAGGCTTTATGACTTGGCAGGTAGGCGGTACTATCCTGAATCTCAACTATATTATATATATGCTATTCGCGCTAGGGATTTTCCTTCACAAGACCATCCATCATTTTTTAAGTGCGGTCAACAAAGCCATTGTTGGGTCTAGCGGTATTTTAATCCAATTTCCTTTGTATGCAGGCATTATGGGCATTATGAAATATTCGGGATTAATCACTGTTTTTTCGGGCTTTTTTGTACACATTGCCAATGAATTTACCTTTCCTTTCTTTACCTTTTTAAGCGCAGGCATTGTCAATGTATTTGTGCCAAGTGGCGGCGGACAGTGGGCAGTGCAAGGTCCCATTATCGCAGAAGCAGCGCAACAGTTGGGCGTGTCCATGCCAAAATGCGTGATGGCTCTTGCCTATGGCGATCAACTCACCAATATGATGCAGCCCTTCTGGGCTTTGCCTTTGCTCGGCATCACAGGACTGAAAGCGAAACATATTTTACCTTATACTCTGTTGTTAATGCTGATTGGGATTGGGATTTTTTCGCTGGCGTTGCTTTTGTTTTAGATTAGATTTAAGATGCAAGATATAAGATTTAAGACAATAATTTATCAACACAATAATCCTTCCCCATCGACAATGAAAAAAACCCTATACGAATTAAAAACGGAAAGAATTTGGATCAAAATAGATGTTTATGATACGCCAGATGGGAGAATCGTTGTTCATGGTCATGATAGTGGAAAAACGGTACAGGAACTTATGGACAATTACGATTATGAATATTTTATTGAAATCAAAAAAGAAGCGGTTCAAGATTTAACGGAAAAGCTTTCTGCTAAAAAGGAAGGCAATACTATTGAGGGAGTAGTTCAAAATTTAATAGAAAAGCTTTCTTCCAAAAGAAAAAAGAAAACTATTGAGGATGTCATTAACTGGTTTGCCAAGCATTTTTCTCATCATGAGGCTATTTTTGAAATAAAAGAGGAATTGAAAGATATGGATGTGGATTTTACTTTTTCTACATGGAGGTAGGGAATAGATGGGAGATTTTGGATTTAGTGAAAATAATGGATTTGTTTGGAGATGTTAGTTGTGTTGAGTATGTTTGGGGGGTGGATATGTAAGAGTTTTTGGATACCAAAATAGTTAATCATAAATTATTAATTTATATATGAAGCCGACAGAAAATGAGCTAAGGGAAGGAATTTTAAATGGGGACTCAAAAACCATTCAATATATATATGATAATATATTTCCAAAAATAAACTATAGACTTACACAAGCATTTGGCACAAGTCAATATTCTGAAGATGCAATGCAAGAATCTTTAGTTATATTAATAAATTCTTTAAAAGAAGGTAAATCTATACCATCAATTTTTAGTTTCCTTTCTTTTTTTTCAGAAAGAATATATCAATTCAAATACATAAAAAATAAGAGATATTATTCTCTACCTAGCTCTGAAGTTGAGTTGTTATTAGCTAAATTAGAATCTAAAGAAGATGACATATTGAAACAGCCAATAGAAACATTATATCAAATTGGCACGATAAAGATTGATGGAAATTGGAGTACAGCAGAAATGGGGCATTTTCTAATAAACCTAAACATCATATATCAGATAAAATCTTTGGCTATTGCAAACCTGTTTGATATAAGTAAAAAATTTCAAAGTTTCATTGAAAATCCAGATAAAGTAAAAATATCAAGTGATTTAAAACTATTGAAAATACACTATTCTTCACCTGGAAGTATTGATATTCTTGGTATTGGAGTTGTGTTAAAAGAGATTAAAGAATTTATATTTTATCTTTGCGAAAAAAAACAAAACTCTAAGCTAAAGCAGATTGAAATTGAATTAAAAAAAGAAGAATTAAATGCAAAACGTCTTGGAAATAAACAAAACTCTAAGCTAAAACAGATTGAAATTGAATCAAAAAAAGAAGAATTAAAGGCAAAACGTATCGGAAATATTGAAAAATTTCTTGAGTTAAAAAAGAACTCTAATCTGCCAATAGATACAATAAATCAACTTACTCAATTCATTGAACCTAAAAGAGAAGAAATTATTAAGTTGATTGAGGATAATAAAATTAAGGAAATAGAAATAAAGCCAGTGAAAGAAAAAGATTCCTAGTTGTTGTATTTTAAAAAGATTATTCTTTTTTTCTAAAAAAAGCTAACTACTTCCTTTGATAAGAAAACTAGGAAAATAATACAAAAGAAGCTTTCTTTGTAAAGAAAATCACAATATCTATACAAACCATCCCCAACCAAAACAACAACATGCTCCACCTTTTCTAACTCCCCCAAAACAACTAAATCGAATAAAAATTGGGTATTTTGATTTTTCATAGTATATAGTTAAGGTGTTAAAATGCGAAATTACTGAGGCTAGTCAAATAACCTCAATATGACAAGAAAAAAGAGATTCCTATAACGACTATTTACCTCAATCTTAAAGCATCTCTCTTTCTCTACATTTTTTTCTTGATAAAAACATTTTTCGCCTCTATCTCTATTTTTTTACCACTTAAAGACGAAAAACAAACATTTTCCGTCTTTATCTCTGTTTTTTTACCACTTAAAGACGGAAAATCTGCTTATCTTTGCCTTATGATAAACAATGATTTTGTAGCAAGAGAAAAAGAAATTAAAAAATTAAAAAAAATCTTAGGCAGCCGCCGCTCTGAGTTTGTTGCGGTTTATGGGCGAAGGCGAGTCGGGAAAACACTACTGATTAGAACGGTGTTTAACAATGACTTTACCTTTTACGCCACAGCAATAGCAAATGTGACCAAAAAACAGCAATTGCTCAATTTTTACACCTCTCTAAAAAGGCATCAAGGGAAAAGTAGCCCCGAAAAATTGCCCAAAACTTGGTTTGATGCCTTTCAACAATTGATAGACCTATTGGAAAAATCCAAGCTAAAAAAGAAGGTCGTATTTTTGGACGAATTGCCTTGGTTTGACAATGCAAAATCCGACTTTATCCCATCTTTAGAACACTTCTGGAATCATTGGGCATCGGCTCGCAATGATATCGTGCTGGTGACTTGCGGCTCGGCAGCCTCTTGGATGATTAACAAATTGATTAACCATAAAGGCGGCCTACACAACCGAGTGACCGCCCGAATAAAACTCGAACCTTTTACGCTAAAAGAAACGGAAATTTTCCTAAAAACTAAACATCCTGCCATTGACCGCTATCAAATTATTCAATTATATATGGTAATGGGTGGGATTCCTTTTTATTTAAATGAAGTTGCTCCCGAATGGAGTGCCGTACAAAATATTGAACAAATTTGCTTTGCGAATGATGGTTTGTTGCGCTCTGAGTTTAACAATCTATTTAATGCACTGTTTTCTAAGGCAGAACGACATATTTCTATTGTAAAAGCCATCTCTACCAAAGCCAAAGGTTTGACCAGACAGGAGATTATCAAGCTGACTAAAATGCCCAATAATGGTAAAACCACTCAATTATTAAACGAATTAGAAGAAAGCGGTTTTATTAGAAAATACATTCCTTTTCAGAAGAAAAAAAGAAATAGCCTATATCAATTAATTGACTTTTATACGCTTTTTTACCTTCGTTTTATCCAAAATGCCAATCCTTACGACCAAAATACTTGGATTAATCGCCTCGACACTTCGGCTTATAGAGCTTGGAGCGGCTATGCTTTTGAGCAAGTTTGTTTATCCCATATCCAGCAAATCAAAGAAGCGTTGGGCATTGCAGGGATTTTTACGCAAACTTTTTCTTGGAAAAGCACCGCTAAAGGACAGCAACAAAAGGGCGCGCAAATTGATTTACTCATTGACCGCCGCGACCATGTTATCAATCTTTGTGAAGTAAAATTCTCCCTCACTCCCTTTACCATCACTAAAGCCTATGCCGCCCAATTGCAACAAAAAATAAGCACCTTCAAAACAGAAACCCAAACAACTAAAGCCATTTATTTGACCATGATAACAACTTATGGACTAAGCAAAAATGCTTATGCCATGAGTTTAGTGCAAAATTCGCTAGATATGGAGGTATTGTTTGGGTGAATAAATATGCCTGTAATAAAGATGTAGAAGATGCTGGTAATAATGGTTTTGTTTGGAGATGTTGGGGGGATTGAGTATTTTTGCTAGACTAAATACTTTGTATATTTAAAAACGCATATAAAAAATGGGCAGAATATCAAAAAGGATAATTAAGGAATGGAATAAAGGCAAATCAAACAGAATAGTTAGCCTATCCGAGTTCCAATTGGTAAATGAAATAAGTAAGGATTTACAAAACAGATTAGCTAGAAACACTTCAGACCCAAGTAATAGAATTTATGTATTAATGCAGAATTTGTTATCTTATTTTGCAGAAGATATTTCGACAGAATACGACTTTAAAGAATATTATGATAAAGTAAGTGAAGTAGACGATGAGTATATGCCATCTTATCCGCCAATGAGTCCATTAACAACGACTTATTTTACATATTGGTGTTTTTGTGACTTAGAGTTTGGAGAAGATAAAGAATCCATATGTTCCATATTTCATGACTTATGCGTAGAGTTAAATTTTGAAAAAGAAATGTTGGAAGCTTTAAAAAACTTGAGCATTTCTTATATGGGATTATATAAACATTTAGGGTTTGAAGATGGGCTTATTTTGTTGAGAGAAATATCAACAGGTGAAACTTTTAAATGTATATGTTCAGCAGGACATAGAGGAAAAAAGGGGAAATCTGGTTGGTGAGAATGGTTCCAAATTTGGATAAAGTATATGATTATGGTATAACAATTACTACTCCATATGTAATTGTAAATTATGGAGAGGAAGATTGGAAGAATTTTTACAAAAGGCAAAAAGTAGAAAAGAGAGAATATAGTTTTATGAAAAAAAATCCAGATTTTAAATATTGGCATGATTACATAATGGACGCTTATGTGAATTATACACCAAACTGCATTTATTTAACAGGAATGCCTGATATTAAAGGTAGTAAACCTCATGAAATGCTCTTCTAAACTAATGGTTTTGTTTGGAGATATTGGGAGGAATGGTTATTTTTGGGTTTTAAATGAGTAAAAAAAACAAAATGCCAAAACTAACTACAGTATTATTATCACCATATAGAAGGAATCCAGATTTAGAATCTATAGATGAAAGTATAACTACATCAGGGTATATTATAGGTCAAATTTTTCCAAAAGAATTACTACACAATAATTTAGGTTATATATTTTTTCACTTTGATGATTCTTCTGAAATTTTAGCTGTTGTATTACCATTACGAATAAGTAGAGAGGAGCCTAATAAAACTTTAAGAATTTTAGATGAAATGATTTGGAAGGTGAAAGAAAAAATTATAAAAGAAGAAAACCTGGTTGATGCATATGATATGCTCGTCCTAGAAAGAAATGAAAATAGAAATGATATATATAGGGTTCAATTGTTGAAATTGATGCAAGATTGGAAAAAAGTAATTGAAAGTGAAAAATTCCAAAGGAGGCGCGGGACAAAAGCACATGAAAATTCAATTAATTTATTAAGAGAAATAACTTCTAATTTAGATGAAGCTCGAAAAGAACTTTTTCTGACTAAGGAAAATGCAAATAGCCAATTAGATATAGTAACAGCAGAAGCTAAATTTGAAAATAAAGCACTAAATGAGTTAAATTTTTTTTTAGAAGAAATAGGTCATGTTAGTTATGATGAGAACTATCTTCCATTCAAACATTTAGAAAATTGTTTAGAAAAAGAAACTATTGTTTTTTTGAAATCAGTACTAAGGGCAGAAAAATTTATATTAGAAAGATCAAGCTCACTAAGCAGACGTAGGATGAACTTTGATTTTACTTGTATTGGTGTACCTCTCTGGAAAGCAATAGAATTAGAATTAAATGAATCTATAATAAAGCTACTTAGATATAAATTTAATATCATTGATCTATCTAATCCTAAAATTAATATTTTTCCTACTGGCGGAATAATCAATATAAAAGGTACTCAGAATGCAAAAATTACACTAAATAGAGTTGATAAAGAGACAAGTAAGCTTGAAAGTTTTACAATTGGAACTTTAATGAAAATTATTGCTAATTCACATAAGAATTACTTAAAAGAGGCACTGAACATTGAAAACTTTTCTATTGATATTATAAACTTTGTAACAGACAAACAAGACACTTCATTGAGTAAACAACTTTCATTAATACACCATATTCGAAATCCTCATTCTCATGTTAAGTCTATGTCAAAAGATATTTATCGTAATTTAAGAAGTTATGTGATTGAACCGCCACTTACTCCTAACAAATCTACACTGGGAAAAATTGCAAAAATTAAATGTGAGATGCAAAAAAAATATAAAATATAGTAGCTTGTAATAGACAAACAAGACATTCACATTTAACTACCCTCTACTACATGCCCTACTCCAAAACCTTCCCAGTTGACAAATCGTTCAACTATTACACATTTGTCAACCA
>JAHDHV010000298.1 GCA_020631155.1 Bacteroidota bacterium
AAAAAAAAACAGCTATTAGCCTGATTTTTTAACACTTTCTTAATGTAATAATACAACGATCAAAAGTTCACTAATTTTTATTCAAAATATCATTCTCCACAGAAAAAATAATAAATTTGCCTATCTAAATAAGCAGTTTTATTATTAGCGATTATTATTTTTTTTTTTTTAAAAATATAAAAGGGTATGCTTCAAATACCGAGTTTTTCCACCTAACAGTTTGTGCTTATTTTAACAGCTCGTAGATTCGTGATTAGTAGATTTGTGATTCGTTTCGGGACGTTTTTTACTGATTGATTTCTTTTTGGATGTTTTCTGTAGCGAAGGCTTTAGCCGTCATAATAACATAAAAATCAAAAGATTATATCTATTAGAAAAATCAAAAGTGATTTATTTTAACTAATCTCTGCTCGCTAATTTCTAACAGCTAAAGAGCCAAAAGGCTAAATATCTAAATAGCAATTTTATAAAAAACTATTAGAAAGAGAATGAAGCATACCTTATTTATATAACTAGCAATTATCTTAAATCTCATGTCTCACGTCTTACATCTAATTAATCATTAATTCATTAAATAGTAATATCTTATGTCTGCAAATAGTCACCAAGATTTTTACGATAGTGTTCAGCGATATTTTGATAGAGCTGCCGCTGTAACTGATCATTCTAAGGGCATATTAGAGCAAATCCGCCACTGTAATAGTGTATATCGAATGCATTTTCCAGTGCGAATTGGCAATGATGTAAAAGTGGTAGAAGCCTATCGCGTGCAGCATAGTCAACACAAACTGCCCTGTAAAGGTGGGATTCGATACAGCGAATCGGTCAATCAATTGGAAGTAATGGCATTGGCTACGCTGATGACCTATAAATGCGCCGTGGTAGATGTACCTTTTGGCGGTGCTAAAGGCGGTATCAAAATCAACCCCCGTGAGTGTAGTGTGGACGAACTAGAGCGCATCACTAGACGATATACTGCCGAGTTGGTGCGAAAAAACTTTATCGGCCCTGCCATTGATGTACCTGCTCCCGATTACGGTACTGGCCCTCGTGAAATGGCTTGGATACTGGATACTTACCTCGCTTTCAACAACAGCATGATTGATGCTTATGGCTGTGTGACGGGTAAACCTGTTACACAATCAGGGATTCGGGGGCGTATAGAGGCAACTGGTAGAGGTGTTTTTTATGGCATCCGAGAAGTGGTAAAAAATAAGGAAGATATGGATGCTCTTGATTTAACAACAGGCTTGGAAGGCAAAAAAGTGGTCATTCAAGGTTTGGGTAATGTAGGGTATCACACAGCTCGTATTTTCCAAGAGCATGACGCATTACTCATTGGTTTGGCAGAATATGAAGGCGCGATTTATGATCCGACAGGCAAAGGCTTCGACATTGAAAAGGTGATGAAACATCGCAAAGAAACAGGAAGCATTTTAAATTATCCTGGTGCCACCAATATAGAGCCCACCGAAAAAGCATTGGAATTGGATTGCGATATTTTGATTCCTGCTGCGCTTGAAAACGTTATTCATAATGGCAACGCTCATTTAATTAAAGCAAAAATCATTGGCGAGGCAGCGAATGGCCCCGTAACTGCTGATGCAGAGGAGACTTTGTTGAAAAAAGGAGTTATTTTAGTGCCTGATATGTTTTTAAATGCAGGTGGGGTAACGGTTTCTTACTTTGAGTGGTTGAAAAACTTGTCCCATGTTCGCTTTGGTCGTATGGGCAGACGCTTTCAAGAAGCAGCTAGTTCGCGCATGTTGGACGTGGTTGAAAGCTTGACAGGCCGTTCAGTAAAAACAGAAGCAAGAGAAATGGTAACGCATGGTGCTAGTGAAATTGATTTGGTACGTTCAGGTTTAGAAGATACGATGATCAACGCTTATCATGCTATTCACAAAACTTGGCGAGATAATCCTAAAGTAACAGACTTGCGAACAGCCGCTTTTGCTGTAGCCATTGATAAAATCGCGGTTATTTACAAAGAGCTAGGCGTATTCCCATAGTGGATTCGTAATTCGTGGATTCGTGATTCGCTGATTTGTGGATTCGTAATTCGTAATTTCCAATTAAAGCTGCTCATAAAACGGAATATCTGCTAAATATTCATAGCTATTGTTCTCATAATTTAAGCAACAGCAATAGTGTTGTAAACCGTTGGTAATCAGAAGATATTTTACCCTCAACGTTTGATTATAAAGAGCAATTTGCTCAAAAGTACGTTGGGTAATTTTAACAGAGGGAGACTTGCACTCAACCAAGAGTACAGGTCTCCCTTTTCTATCAAATACCACCACATCGCTGCGTTTTTTCATACCATTCATCACTAAACCTTTCTCTACTGCTATCAAAGCTTTCGGAAAATGCCTATCTTTGATCAAAAAATGAATTAAATGCTGCCTAACCCATTCTTCGGGCTGTGCTAATACATATTTTTTGCGAATACAATCAAATAAATAGGTTTTATCTTGCTGTATTTTGGTTTTTATCGTGTAATTTGGAAAATTTAATTGCATATTAGCGAAACTATTGAATTATTGATTTTTTGAATTATCATGTGTCCACATTTTAGTGAACCCCAAACATAACGCACTATATCCCAATAAGCCCAAACATTCAACAAAATAAAAGCGTTTTTATTTATGAAGACAAAGAAAGAAATTGTAAGAGATTGGTTGCCAAGATACACCAATACACCATTAGATGAATTTGGGCAGTATATTATTTTGGTTAATTTTAGTGACTATGTTCGTAAATTTGCCAAGTGGCACGGCGTAGAAGTACGTGGGCAACGCAATCAAATGCCTAACGCAACTGCCGAAAATATTACCATCATCAACTTTAGGATTGGCAGTCCCAACGCTGCTTTAGTTTTAGATTTATTGAGTGCTATACAGCCTAAAGCGGTTTTATTTTTGGGTAAATGCGGTGGCTTAAAGAGGAAAAATCAAATTGGAGATTTAATTTTACCCATCGCAGCTATTCGCGGCGAGGGAACTTCCAATGATTATATGCCTAAAGAAGTGCCAGCACTCCCCTCTTTTGCTTTGCAACGGGCTATATCAGCTGCTATTACCGAGCATGGCCGTGACTATTGGACGGGCACCGTTTATACAACAAATCGCAGGGTGTGGGAACACGATGATAAATTCAAAAAAAATCTGCGAAAAACGCGAAGCATGGCCATTGATATGGAAACAGCTACCGTTTTTGTTGCTGCTTTTGCCAATAAAATTCCTTCTGGTGCTTTATTGTTGGTATCAGATCAACCCATGATTCCCGAAGGCGTGAAAACAGCTAAAAGCGATAGTATGGTCACTCAAAATTATGCAGAGGAGCACCTAAAAATCGGTATTGAATCGCTCCAAATGCTACGGGATGCCAATATGTCGGTAAAACATTTGCGGTTTTGAAATAGAGTTACAAAGTTTTAAGGTTGCAAAGTTTTGGAGTTTGGAAGGTTTTAAAGTTTTTATTTTTTTTAATGAATTTTAAAACCAATGCTTTTAATCTATTAATCAAGGCTATACAAAATTTAAAGAAATTATTATTGTTTTTATTAATAAAATAAAAGGCGAAAAGTCAATTTAGCTCCAAACTCTAGGAAGGTGGCAAGATTTTTCACGGAATCAGTTCCAAACCCATAACCCCCAAACTCCAAACCTAAAAAATATGACTTTTGACGAAATAAAAATACAAATTCAACAAAAAAAATATGCTCCTATCTATTTATTGCAAGGAGAAGAAGCATTTTTTATTGATCAATTGGCAGATGAATTAGAAAGCAAAGTATTGAACGAAAACGAGCGCAGTTTTAATCAAACCATTCTCTATGGCAAGGATACGGATGCAGATACTATTATGCATACAGCTCGCCGTTATCCAATGATGGCGCCCTATCAAGTCGTAATGGTTAAAGAGGCACAGCAATTGCGTGATATTACAAAATTGGAATTGTACGCTAAAAATCCGATGAAAACGACTATTTTGGTGTTATTGTATAAGTATAAAAATTTGCGCGGCAATACCAAAGTAGCTAAGGAAATCAAAAAAAATGGGGTGATTTTTACCTCGAAAAAGCTGTATGAGCGCGAAGTTCCGCCTTGGATTGAGCGATATATTCGGCAAAGAGGCTATAAAATTGATCGTCAAGCTTTGTTATTGATAGCAGAAAGTTTAGGGGTCAATTTATCAAAAATAGCCAATGAATTAGATAAATTGATGCTTAATGTGCCTCAAAAACAAAAGATTAGCGTACAGGATGTAAGCGATAATATTGGCATTAGCAAAGAGTATAATTTATTTTCTTTACAAAAAGCTCTAGCCTTAAAAGACACCGAAAAACTGTTCAAAATCATTCACTATTTTAAAAATAGTCCCAAAGCAGCACCACTCCCCATGATCATTGGTGGGCTCTATAATTTCTTTAATCGCTTATATTTGATGCATCATTTTAAAAATAAAAGAGATGATGAACTACAGAAAATACTAGGGTTATACAATAAGTATTTTGTGAAAGAATATCGCACTGCTACACAACATTTTTCACTGACTCAAACCAAAAAAGGCATCGCATTATTACAAGAATACGATCTTAAATTTAAGGGCGTGAATAATGTGAATACAATTGAACCAGAATTGTTGAAAGAAATGATTCTGCGAATGGTGTTGTAGGGGAGATTTTTGGCTCTTTAGATTTTAGAAATCCAATGTACTAGACACGAATCACTGGTCTACCAGCCCCTAGTCTACGAATCACGAATCAACTAATTTTTAAAAAAATAAAATATGTTATTTCCAACGTTAATATTAAGCATCTTCATCGTAGGATTTGTCTTTGTCGGAGTAGGTATTCGGATGTTGTTATTAAAAAATGGCGAATTTCGCGGTACTTGTGCAACGATGAACCCCTATTTGAAAAGTCAAGTTGGCAACTGTACTGTCTGTGGGCGTGCGCCGGGTGAAGATTGTAAAAAAGAAGATGCGGTGGCAATGTAGTGAGACAATTCCTGAATTGTCTCTACCTACCTACCTTACTGATGCGATTATCCTCTGTATATTGACAACCTTCTGGAAAGAGGGCTTTGTTATTAATATGTGTATAGTAATTATTCGGATCATTGGGGTAAGATACGGTATTGTTTCGGGCACGCTCTTTAGATAAAATGGCTACATTCAACTCAAAACATATAATCAGAATGTAAGAAGTGATGTGAAACCACACCATAATAATAATTAATGCAGCCAAAGAGCCGTAAAATCGGTCATAATTACTAAAATTATTAACAATGTAGGCAAAAATGCGCGTAGAAAGAATGAAACCTAGTGTTGCTACAAAAGCACCGGGGGTAAAGTATTTCCATTTTTGTTTAGTAGCTGGAGCCAAATAATAAATCAAAGCAATGGAGTTAAATACTAAGAAAAATACCATTGTTGTACGCAATAAAGACAAGAAAAACAAGTAAAATCGGCTCATTTCCGCCAGCGATTTGATGGCCAAATTGATGGCATATTTGCCAATAATAATCCCTGTTATTGTTCCCACCAATATCACCAACAATAACAATGTTAGCCCAACCGAAACTGCCTGTCGTTTCAAAAACTTGCGCCTTACAAAGTCGGGGTCTGCCACTTTTTTAAAGGCATCCATTAGCGAGCGCACCCCATTAGAGGCAAAGTATAAGGCAAACGCTAAACTCAATAAAACCGAAACAAGCCCCCCTGTAAAAGAAACATCTGACAAATCATTGATGATGTCGTATACCATATTGTGTGTACTATAGGGCAGTACTTCCCACAATATTTCAAATAAGGTATCGCGAAAATCATTTAATGGCAGGTAGGAAATCATAGAAAATAGAAACAAAATACCGGGGAATACTGCCAAAATACTATGGTAGGCAGTGGCAGCAGCACGCACTTGTATAGAGTTATTGCCTGCTTCTTCATAGATAAAAATACCTAAATTATATAAAGGAATCCCTTTGAAGCCCGGTAAAGTAAAAGTCTTTACCAGTCGGCTCGTTTTCTGAAAGCGATCACTTTTTGTAATTTTTTGAATGATTTTCACCAGTCGCGTTAACGTACTTTAATATAGGAATGATTCAAGTTAAAGGTATTGACTTTCATTGTTTTAATCAAACAATGAGTCCCATTTAATTATTGTGTAATACTTATTATCTCCTCATTCCTTATAGTTTTATTTTAAATAAATAGAGTTTGACCCTTGAATGTCAATAACTAATTTAACATCAATTCAATAAGTCAACAATTTAAAGCAAATGGAGTTCTGAACATTTCAAATTGATGTGGTGTATTCCTGTTAGGAACAGCCTCTGATAGCTACAATATTTTATTTTTTTTTAAAACAAACAACATATGAAATCTTTTTCAATAACTACACTCACCTTACTATTAGTACTTCATACAACATGTTTTGTTACACAGGCACAAGAAACATTTAGTTGTGAAAAAACTTTTATTGAATATTATCAATCCGATTCGCTGAGACCTATCACCAACTTTGATGCTTTTTGTAAAGGAGCGAAAGCTGCTTTTAAAGCTTCTAAACTAACCTATAAAATTAGTGGAGAAGCCTTTCAAACACGTTCTTGTCTGCGATATGCTTATGAACAGAAAGGTATCGAATTGATTTTTGAAAACAAAAAAGAAGAAGCTTTATTTTTAGACGAATTAACTGCGTATAATTTTGTTGCCCAAAAACGCATTGTTCAAAAAATTGGGCAACAAGCCTTTGAGCAATTGGGTGATTTTGGTCCTATGTATTTCGGGCCAGAGGATATATTTAGCGAACTATTTTACGATTATTTTAACAACTGTCTCAAAGTTAAGGCTGTGGGTAAAGATAAAATCAAATTGAAACTGACCAAACGCCATCTTTTTCCCGATTATATGGACAACATTAAGGTGATAGACCGCCGTAGCAAAAAAGACTTTGTATTTAAAGATTTGTTTGATGGTATAACCCTACCAATTGATAAACAGGATAGAAAAGACCAAAATAAACTCCTCAGTTTCCGGATTGATGATTTTGAGCATGAAAATTATTGCAAACCTTCTATTATGCCAAATGCCTATATTGTTTGGGTGCGCCTAAAAGATTTTTTCAATAAGTAATGCAAAAATAATCATAATAATAAGACATAGGCGTGTAGCGATTAAAAGTTGGATTTTACCTCCTCATTTTTGTTTTCCAAAACAACAAGAGTATGTCAAGGATTTAGGGAATAACCAAATGTTATCCAAATAAGTACTTAAACATAAGATTTAAGACAGGAGATGTGAGATAAGTGTCAAGCACTAATTAATTGTGCACAATTTTGTTCTAAAGTATTGACTTTCATTATTTTAATCCAACAAAGAGTCCTGTTTAATTATTGTGTAAGTACCTAGACATAAGACTTGAGACGGGAGATAATCAATTCACCATTAACGATTTATGGCAAGTCCTGTTATTGTTTAGTTTTGTCCAAGTACTTAGTACTTAAAAGGTGAACATTTACTTTTTCCTAAGTAGTTAGTCAACGTTAAAATGACGGGTTGATGTTGACTGACTACTAAGTTATTATATGAAATTCTTCTTTTGTTGATACACTGATTTTCTAAACGCTAACTTCTGTTCTCTAATTTCTTTGAGTGTGTCAAGAATTTAGGGAATGGCAAAATACTGTTTAAATAGACA
>JAHDHV010000299.1:0-3363 GCA_020631155.1 Bacteroidota bacterium
TTGAACGGCAAAGTATTGGTTTGGGATACCGATGGAACATTGACCAAAGAGTATACGTATCGAAATAGTGAAATGATTGACAAACAATTTTATTTTGAAGAAAAATAACGTAGAAACGCCATATCTTGCATTTCAATAAACAAAAAAAATATGAACACCATCAAACCACAGCATTTAGCCGAAAAATTAGCAGCCTTTGAGCGTATTCTAACTATTATGGATGAGTTGCGTGAGAAATGTCCCTGGGATAGAAAGCAAACCATCGAAAGTCTGCGAATTTTGACCATAGAAGAAACCTATGAACTGGTAGATGCCATCACCGAACAGGATATGAAAAGCATTGAAGAGGAGTTGGGTGACATCCTTTTACACATCGTTTTTTATGCCAAAATAGGAGAGGAGCAAGGCGCGTTTGATATTGCTTCGGTGATTAATGCATTGTGTGAAAAATTGATTAATCGGCATCCGCATATCTATGGCGATGTAACGGTCAATTCGGAGGAGGAAGTGCTGCAAAATTGGGAGGCGATTAAGTTAAAAGAAGGCAAAAAATCGGCTTTACAAGGGGTGCCAAAATCACTGCCTGCGGTGGTGAAATCGCTTAGAATACAAGAAAAAGCCAAAAAAGTGGGTTTTGAATGGGATACTAAGGAGCAGGTTTGGGAAAAAGTGCAAGAGGAACTACAGGAGCTAACCGAAGCGGTGAAAAATGGCGAGCAAATAGAAATTGTCAAAGAATATGGCGATGTCCTATTTTCGCTTATCAACTACGCTCGTTTTATTGAGGTAGACCCAGAACATGCGTTGGAAAAGACGAATAAAAAGTTCATTGCCCGTTTTCAAGAAATGGAGCGCATCGCAGATAGCGAAGGAAAAAGCTTAACCAATATGAGTTTACAGGAAATGGATGCTATTTGGGATGTTGTAAAAAAAGACATTCGATAGTAATTTCTGGTATGTTTCATTTACTTTCTAACACTTTGATTGTGAGATTGCCTTTTAGCTATTTAGACTTTTGGATTTTTAACTGTTAGAAATTAGCGATTAGAGATCAGAAATTGGAAATTATTTTTTGAACTTTCTTGTAGCTATCAATTTTTTTTTATTAAATATTTATAAGAACTTTAACAGCTAAAGCTGTCGTTACACAACTCACTTAAAAATATTGCTATAAATTTGCCCGAATCACCGATCTACTAATCACTAATCCACGAACTGTCAAAGCAAGCACAAACTGTTTGGTAAAAAAACACAGCATTTGAAACATAGCCAATTTCTCAGCTATTTTCAGTATGAAACTCTTATAATATGAGACCCTATTTTGCTTGATTTTGCTAGAATTTAAACAGTAAAAAGGTCTAAATTTTGGTAGAAAGCAAGATTGCGATCTAATCAATAGTTATATATTGTATTTTTAAACTCGTAAAATTTAATTGATTTTTATAAATATTTGATAGTCAAGTGTTTAGTGTTTGTTTAAAAAATAAATTAAACCGAGAATAGTTGTAATTTCTAATTCGTAATTCGAAATTTCTAATTTGTAATTCCAGAGAATACATCACCAATGAATAATTTTATTGAAGAAACAGGAATTGATGGCTTAGTAGTCGTTCAGCCAAAAATTTTTGGGGATAAAAGAGGGTATTTTTTTGAAGTATTTAATGAACAAAAGTTGAGCGAATACGGTCATAATTATCATTTTGTTCAAGACAATCAAGCAGGCTCAGGCTATGGTGTATTGCGCGGCCTACATTTTCAGCGTCCGCCACATACACAAGCAAAGTTAGTTCGCATTACTCGCGGAAAAGTACTGGATGTGGTCGTAGATTTACGCAAACAATCAGCTACCTATGGTCAGAGTTATAGCATTATTTTATCAGAAGAAAATAGAAAGCAACTGCTGATTCCGCGTGGCTTTGCACATGGTTATGTGGTATTAAGTGATTATGCAGATTTTGTATATAAATGCGATAACTTTTATAATAAGGAAAGTGAAAGTGGAATCATCTATAACGAGCCGAGCCTACAGATTGATTGGCAAATTCCTGAAAAAGATATGATTATCTCCGATAAAGACATAAAGTGGACAACCATAGCACAAACTCCTCACGATTTCTAAATACTAGACTTTTTCGATAAGCTTCGGACAGCTTGCAATCTTGACCAAATTAGGCATTAGTCCTAAAAATATTTCATTTGCTTACAACGTTGCTATTCTGGTAGAATGTCTACATTTGTGTGCAAACACAAATTGATAATCACTCATATTTAAAATACTATTCATGAAAGCAAAATTTTTACTGATTCCAATATTAGTAATTGCAGCCTTGAGTTTTACACATTGTATTGATGATCCTACTTGTGATGATGCCATACAAAATGGTGGGGAAACAGGCATTGATTGTGGCGGTACTTGTCCAACAACCTGTGATAATTTGCCTAGATGTGATGACGGAATTCAAAATGGTGCAGAAACAGGAGTAGATTGTGGAGGCAACTGTACACCTTGCGCTACAAACACGCCAACACACTGTACAGATGGGGTATTAAGTGGTAATGAGACTGGTGTAGATTGCGGCGGCTCGTGTCCAACACCTTGTTCTAGTTTGCCTGTTCACTGCTCGAATGGCCAACAGGATGATAATGAAGAAGGTGTGGATTGTGGGGGCGATTGCCCAAATATTTGTTTAGCGGAACACTGTACCAACGGAATACAAGATGGCGATGAAGAAGGCGTAGACTGTGGTGGTGCAGATTGCTTGGCTTGCCCAACTTGTGATGACGGCATCCAAAATGGCGATGAAGAAGGCGTAGACTGCGGTGGCTCTTGTCCAGATGCTTGTGAGGAAGTTCCAGAGCATTGCAACAATAATGTACAAGATGGCGATGAAGAAGGCGTAGACTGCGGTGGCTCTTGTCCAGATGCTTGTGAGGAAGTTCCAGAGCATTGCAACAATAATGTACAAGATGGCGATGAAGAAGGCGTAGACTGCGGTGGCTCTTGCGACCCTTGCGAAACGGTTCCAGAGCATTGCAACAATAACGTACAAGATGGCGATGAAGAAGGCGTAGATTGTGGCGGTTCTTGTGCTCCTTGTGAGGAAGTTCCAGAGCATTGCAATAATAACGTACAAGATGGCGATGAAGAAGGCGTAGATTGTGGCGGTTCTTGTGCTCCTTGTGAGGAAGTTCCAGAGCATTGCAATAATAACGTACAAGATGGCGATGAAGAAGGCGTAGATTGTGGCGGTTCTTGTGCTCCTTGTGAGGAAGTTCCAGAGCATTGCAATAATAACGTACAAGATGGCGATGAAGAAGGCGTAGATTGTGGCGGTTCTTGTGCTCCTTGTGAGGAAGTTCCAG
>JAHDHV010000299.1:3463-7692 GCA_020631155.1 Bacteroidota bacterium
GTAGATTGTGGCGGTTCTTGTGCTCCTTGTGAGGAAGTTCCAGAGCATTGCAATAATAACGTACAAGATGAAGATGAAGAAGGTGTAGATTGTGGTGGAGTGGATTGTGAGCCTTGTTTAGAAGAAGGAGCTAGAATGACGGCTACGATAGATGAAATAGAATGGCAAACAATGGACGTATCAGCAACTGTATTTCCTTCTACAACGGAAAGCAGTATTACAATAGATGGGAAAACAGATAC
Source organism: Bacteroidota bacterium (assembly GCA_020631155.1). GTDB lineage: Bacteria > Bacteroidota > Bacteroidia > Chitinophagales > UBA2359 > JAHDHV01. The sequence goes on from JAHDHV010000299.1 coordinate 3,706, forward strand.
CTTAAATATTCAATTAACGTATTTAGGCCCCTTCGGCATCATTAATAATCAATCAGAAGGTTTTTCTGCCTTAATTTACAATGATGGTGCGACAGAATCTTGTAATAGCACAAGTGGTACGATTACTTTTGATGAGTTTGATCAAATTGAACAAGTTGTTTCAGGCTCTTTTGAATTTGAATGTACCAATAACACTACAGGAGATATGCGTAGAGTATTAAGCGGTACTTTTACCAATGTTCCTTATCAACAGTAAAATAGATTAAAATTATTGAAATAAAAAAGCTATTGGGCATTAACACCCAATAGCTTTTTTATTTTATTAAATTAGTTATAGCTAGAAGTTGGAATATTGATTTTTATTACTTTGTTCTCAATAATTCAAATACACCACTATTAACAGTTACTGTTTGGTTATTACTTAGATCATCCCAAGTGCCAAAAAAATTACCTTTAATATATCCGCCAATACTGTCCTGATATTCAGTAATTTGCAGAGTTGCACCTTTGATAAGAAAGGGAACACTATTTAGTTGAAAAAAAATATCTTCGGTTTCTGTTGGAAAAAAGTCCTCATTTCCATTTCTAAATTCAAATAAACCTGTGTTATTACTTGGAAAGTTCGCAGCAAAACTAGCAGGCTGATTGTTCCAAACACCTGCAATTGTTATGGTTGTAGCACCAATAGAGGGATTATAGCCAACTGTAGCTCCTTCTTGAAAAAAATCAGTATAATTGACTACTTGTGAGGTGAATGTGCTGCCATTAACTATAAAAGAAATCTTGTTAACTGGTTCAATGAGTGGGTCAACAATAGGCTCTTCGGTTTCAGCACTACAGGAAAGCATTAAATTAGCAATGACATAAAGCACGAATAGGAAGAAATAAGAAGTGTTACTATTTTTCATTTTATTTGTTTTTAGTTTTGAAATTATCTCTCTCTAAACAATTTAAATACTACACAATAATTTCTTTTTTTGATTAAAAAATTGAAAGTCAATGCTTTAGGGCAAAAAAAGCAAATTAATTAGTGCTTGGCACTTACTAAGTAATGCGGAAATAATAAGTTGAACCATAAAGCCAAAATAATTTTGAATTGTATAAGGCGAAAAACGTAGGCATAACGGAGCTACGGCGAGGCTTTTCAACGAAGTACAAAGCAAAATAATAAAGGTGCCTGGTTCAACTTATTATTGTAGAATTACTAATCATTATTGCATTTTTTTTGAAAATGAATAGTTACATTCTTTATCTAATGTCTAGTATTTTGATTGTTTTGTCTGATAAATACAAATATAAAACGAAGAATGAAAAAAGTTGGTTGCTGCATAGAAAATTGTATACTAAGTACTATACAATAATTAAACGGGGTTCTTTGTTTGATTAAAATACTGATTTCCAATACTTTAGAACAAAATTGTGCACAATTAATTAGTGCTTGGCACTTAAAAGGAAACAGATTGTAATTTCAAAAATAAAAAACTAAACTCCCAATAAATACTTTTTCAAATCTTCAAATTCGGTAGACATTTGCACGGCTACTTTGGTGCGATTCGTTAATTTGGCTAAATTTTCGGGAATGGCTACCTTTTGATTTAATACAGGTTCAACAATATCCAGAAATTTAGCAGGATGCGCCGTTCCTAAAAAGATGCCATGAGCTTCTGTTCCATACGCTTCCTGATAGGCTTTTACTCCCAAATATGCAACTGCCGTATGTGGACAAGCCAGATAATTGTATTTTTCGTAAACTTCTTTAATAGCTTCTAAAGTTTCCTCATTGCTATAGCTATAAGCGGTTATTGCCTTTCTAATAGCATCTACATCATTATTGTATAAATCTTGAATCCGTTGCAAATTACTTGGATTACCTACATCCATCGCATTGGAAGGCGTTTTAACCGAAGGGCGAGGCGTAAAAATACCTTTTTGATGATATTCCGTAAATACATCATTGGCATTATTTGCAGCAATAAACTGATGTACAGGTAAGCCAATTTTTTGTGCCAATAAGCCCGCCGTTAAATTGCCAAAATTGCCACTTGGCACACACATAACCGCTTTGCGATCTTTATTTTTTAATTGTTGATAAGCTCTTGCATAATAAAAAGATTGTGGAATAAGGCGAGCAATATTAATGGAATTGGCAGAGGATAAATTCATTTTTTGGCGCAAATCGGCATCTAAAAAAGCCGTTTTCACCAGCCGTTGACAGTCATCAAAAGTGCCATGCACTTCCAATGCAGTGATATTTGCTCCCAAAGTAGTTAGTTGTTTTTCCTGTAATTCGCTAATTTTTTTACTAGGGTATAAAATAATAACATTAATTCCTTTGGCATTTAAAAAGCCTTGAGCAACAGCTCCCCCCGTATCGCCAGAAGTTGCTACCAAAATATACAATTCCCCATCCCGACTATTTTGCACATAATAGCTCATCAACTCGGCCATAAAGCGCGCGCCAAAATCTTTAAACGCCAAAGACGGGCCATGAAACAATTCTAAGCAAGAGCAATTATCATCTAAGGTGACCAAAGGTGCATCAAAATTAATAGCGCGATACACAATTTCCTTTAAATCCTCCTCTGGAATGGTGCCTTTCAACAGACAGCGTGCCATTTGAAAAGACAATTCAGGAAAGGACAATTGTTCTACTACCTCCGCTTCAAAAAAGCCTTTTGGCAAAGAACCAATCGTTTCAGGCATGTACAAACCCTTATCAGATGGCATACTTCGCAATACAGCTTCCTGTAAATCTACCTTCGGAGAAATATATTTAGTACTATAAAATTGCATGAATGTTATTAAATTGAAAATGGAAAGTTGAAAATGGAAAATTATGTTACTTATTAATATAATTCGTAATTCGTAATTAAAAATTATTCGTAATTCGTAATTCGTAATTCGTAATTACTTTCGCTCCTTCAACATTTACCTTAGAATTAAAAATTTGGCAGTCAATCTGTTTATTGTTCAAGGTTTTTTCCATAAGCCCAGCAATTTGCGCCGATTTAGCAGCCCCATCTGATAGGGCAAACATAGACGGCCCAGAACCAGAAATACCAAAAGCCAAAGCACCGCCATACAAAGCAGCTTGTCGAACTCGCTGAAACTCAGGAATTAAAGGCGCGCGATAGGGTTCTGCCAAAACATCTACCAAACTACGCCCTAATAATGCCAAATCATTTTGATACAGGGCTGCAACACAGCCTGCCAAGTTCCCTGTTTGCTGTATAGCATCTTTAAGTGGAATTTTTTCTGGCAAAATATTTCTCGCTTCTTTTGTCAAAATTTCCACCTTTGGATATATCACTGTACAATATAAATTATTCGGCACAGGCAGTTGCAAGAGGTCAATTTGGGGTTGGTAGCTGCGTAGTAAAACGATACCGCCGAGCAAAGAAGGGGCTACATTGTCGGCATGTCGCGCTCCACTTGCTACCGCTTCGCCATCAATCGCAAAATCCAGTAACTCCCTCTTTGTCAAAGGGTTACCAAATAAGGCATTTGCAGCTACAGCAGCAGCCACAGCACTTGCAGCACTAGACCCTAAACCGCTACCAAAGGGCATTTTTTTGCGAATGACAATATCCACGCCCTTTTCCATCTGTAAATGTTTCCACAAGGAATGTACCGCTATACCCGCCGTATTTCGTGCCACCTCATAGGGCAGCTTCCCGCCATCTCCTTCAATTTCAACGATGCGTACCGCTCCTAAATCATTGAACGCAACGCTTACCTCATCACCGGGTTTGTCAATCGCCAAACCCAATACATCAAACCCGCAATTGAGATTCGCAACAGTCGCAGGAGCAAATGCTGTTATCATGGATGTTAGTTAGAAATTAGAAATTAGAATTTAGTAATCAGATTTTTTAGAAGTTGGAAGATTGCAAAACTTTGGAGTTTGGAAGGTGCTAAAGTTAGGTATGTTCCATTCCCTTCCTAACACTTTATCTCTAAAATTGCTATTTAGATATTTAGCCTTTT
>JAHDHV010000300.1:0-5591 GCA_020631155.1 Bacteroidota bacterium
CATCGGTACAGGCATCGCCATCGTCACAGTCAATTGCTACATTTTGACAGCCATCCACAGGATCGCAAGTATCATCGGTGCAGGCATCGCCATCGTCACAGTCAATTGCTACATTTTGACAGCCCGAAGTAGGATCACAAGAATCATCGGTGCAGGCATCGCCATCGTCACAGTCAATTGCTACATTTTGACAGCCATCAACAGGATCACAAGTATCATCGGTACAAGCATCGCCATCGTCACAGTCAATTGCTACATTTTGACAGCCATCAACAGGATCACAAGAATCATCGGTACAAGCATCGCCATCGTCACAGTCAATTGCTACATTTTGACAACCATTGTCCGCATCACAAGTATCGTCTGTGCAGGCATCACCATCATCACAGTCTATAGGAGTACCTGCACAATTACAATCGGCATCATACACATCATTTTCTGTACAAGCATCGTCATCGTCACAGTCATCGCCAATATTTCCAGTACCACATTCAAAGTCAGCAGCACAGTCAATATTTCCCGAAAGGGGACTTGCTTCACCACAGCTATTGGATACAAAAAATTCAACGGTTACCGCTTCGGAATCGCCAGCAGGCGGATTGGAAATGTATTCGTTGCCTGTTTGTCGAGTACCGCCGTCAATAGCATACTCAACCGTTGCGCCTGAACACGCGCCTTCTAAGGAAACGCTACAACCGTTGGCACTTTCTACTACATTGATACCTGTAGATGGGTCAGCTTGGACGGTGACGGTAAATTCTACGGTGGAGGCTGAACAACTGCCAATTTCGGCTAAGGTTGCCGTATAGGTTTGCGTGATGCCATCACAGTCATTGTCGTTGGCTAATGCGCCTGTGTCGAAGGTCAAACCTGTGCTGCCATCGTCCCATGTTATGTCATCGGCGGTTGCGCTGTTGCCTTGTAGTTCGACTTCTAAAGTGACGCTTTCGCCTGAGCAAATGCTTGGGCTGTTGTTGCTAGTGACAATGTTGGTGCAGTCATCACCTTGACAATTAATATTTCCTGATAAAGTATTGCTACAACTGACCGTTCCATTGTCGAAGGTGATGGTAAATTCAACTGTTCCCGTTTCTGTGGAGCCAGCATCGGGGTTGGCATTATAGGTATTGCCTGTTTCGCTTGCGCCACCGTCTACGGAATATTCCACGCTGACATCGGAGCAGCCATTGGTATCTACCGAAACGCTACAGCCATCGCTATCGTCTACGGTGCTGAAATTTTGGGGCAATGGGTAAACGCTAATTATTACCCAGCCTGCCGCAATGGTGCTATTGTCTAAACTACATTCAATTCCTGCATATAAACGCACTTCCTCCACATCACAACTGCCATTATTGCTATGTACTAAGGCAGCACCATCGTATTCATCCATTAAATTTTGGTCTGTATACCAAGTAATATCTGCCTCACCATTGTTATCGGCATCTAGTGCGGTGCCGCTGTCATCGTTGAGTGCGTTCAAAATAGCTTGATTGGGCAATTCAGGAGTATCTTCGGAGCAAATGGCAAGTGTTAAATCGGTAGGGGCGGAAGAAGTTGGACATTCTTCGCAAACATCAAAATCTACTCCTTTTTCAAAAGTAATGGTTTGATCGGCACATACACCATTGGTAAAAGTAATCTCTATCTGATCAGGGGTATCTTGATCAACCGTTATTGGGAAAACATCGCTTGGCTCAATGCTAAGCGTATTACACAAAGGCGTTTCAAAATCATAACTACAATCATCTCCCAATGCCAAATCAGGTTTTATTATTTCGGCAAAAACAAAAACCGTAAACTCCGCAATGCGAATTGGATTAGGCGCACCATCTTGTGTACAATTAATTTGCGCCACTAAATCATATTCCTCTGGTCCCGAACAAGCCTGCCCAATCACATCTAATACATCATTATCAATATAGGGCGTTTCTGTGCCATCTACCTCTATTTTTATCCATTCAATATCAGGCACACCATCATTATCCGCATCAACCGCCAATTTAAAAGTATCTTGAATACTTGCCAAAACCGTATCTATAGGCAATTGTGGAGCTGTTCCTGTACAAATCGAATCCATTAATATTCTAATTGTACCATCTAAAGGCATGGGACAGCTTGGGCAGCCCTCATAAGGGACTTTAAATTCCATTTCAGCGCAATGTTGGCCGGTGATCGTGATGGTAGCCGTGTCGCCAAAGGTATTGGGTGGCAAATCCCAAGCGGAGACCGCACCCGTAACGCTTGGATCGGCGGGTAGGCTTACATTGACGACCTCATTGATCGCTGCTTCATTAGGGCAGGCGAGCTCTATGGCATAGCTGCAATTATCATCATTTCGGACAATGCTAGGGGCTCTTGGTTCGGGGTAAATATTGATAATAAATGTTCCGACTGATGCCTCCTCCAAAATATAATCGCCTGTGTCGGCGCACTTCATCATTACAAAAAGCGTATCCTTTTGTATTTCACAACTATCTTCTAAGGTATGTAAAATTGGATCGTCTGCATTATAAGGAGTTGTCGCATTGGCATCCAGAAACCAAGTTAATTCAATTTCGCCATCAGAACCTAGTTCGGCTAAAGCAGCAGGATCGTCAATGGCTGCGCGTATATCAGCATCGGCAGCTAAATCGGCGGGATCGCCTGAACAAAGGTCAGCCTGATCTTCAAAATCAATGCTCGGGCCATTGGCAAAAGTAACGGCTACACTATCCGTACAACCTTCAGTAGAAGTTGCCAGAATGTAGTAACTACCACTTGGAACAGCCATCGCATCGGCTATATCAATCTCAACACCCACATTGCCTTCTGCATCCCCCTCATGATAGGTGATTTCATGAATTGTTGTAATGTTTCCTAAAATGGCTACAAGGTCAAAGGATTCCTGTACGGTACAAGCTGTACTTTCTGGGGATAAATCATCGGGAAAATCAGGACTAAGGCTGATGGTAAGTGTCAATATTTCACTTTGACAGCCATTTTCATTGATGATTACACCGTAATAAGTGCCACTGCCTAAGTCGGTATCAGTAATTTCGGTAGTCAATTCAATTTCTTCATACCAATTGGTGATGATGTTGAAGGGGGGAATGGTGAGGTCTATATTGTCTATTGTGCAAAGGCTGGTATCGGGCGCAATGGGTAATGTTGGATAGGGATGTATGGTAATGGGGGTTAACTCACTTTCGCCTTCACAAGCGGCACTTTCTACACTTGCATAATAGGTTGTTGATTCGGTAGGACTAACATCTAAATCATTCCCTACTAAGTCATTTGATTTATCTGCACTATCATACCAATAATAAGTTAAGCCTGTATCATCGTCTAAACTACCTAAATCAAATATTCCACTAGCAGCCGTTAAACAAGTATCTGTAAAAGTAAAAGCAGGTGGGGCTAATAGACTTACTTCTAAAATAAAATCTTGGGTATCACCACAGCCTCCTTCATCAATTGGTGTTCCAACAGTTGCCGTTAAGGTAATGGTTTGTTCAAACATTTCAGAAGAAGGATGAAAAGCAAATGTACCATCTCCATTATCAAAAATACCTGTATTTCCATCATCATCTGTCCAATCACTTTCCCATGTATCAGGGCTATCAGAATTATTATCTAATAATAAATCAGATAAATCTATTAAAGTATCACAGACTAGATAAGGTTGATTTTCTGCAAATAAAATACTTTGGCTAGGGGTGACTGTAACTTCAATACTTTCCTCATCTATACAATTACCTGTACCTGCTGAATAAACTAGGGTAATAGTTGTTACTGTTGTAATATTAAATACATCTAAAAAATTATCTGTCAAATCTACATCAGGATTACCAGTTGATTCACTCCACTCTCCTGGGTCTAAATTAGTATCTACCAATGATTCTAAATCCAATCTTTCATCATCGTTTGTATTGGCACAAATAGAAATAGGGTCTGTACTTAATAAGCCTATATCGGGTGGCGTTGTTAAATTAACCTCCAAAGTAGCACTACAAGTACTACCTGTTGGGGTAAATGTAATTTGTATAGGATTGGGAAATGCACTAGCATCAAAGCCATTTGGGGGGAAAATGGGTGGAGAACCAACATCATCACCACCAACAACTGACCAATCACCATCTTGGCTATCATCTTTTAGGTAGTCGGTTAAATCTTGCGGAGCAGAGGAACAAATATCTACAGGGTCGGTTACATTCAGTAGGTCGGCGGAGGAGACTGTTAGAATTAAAACTTCGCTCTCACAAGATTCTGTTTGTAGAAAAATAGCATACTCCCCTTCTGCTAATACAGGTAATGCATTATTTCCATCTATTGGGTCAATAGCATTACCAGCAAGTGGGGAAATTTGCCAAGTATAATTAACAAAGCCATCTGTAGGCTCTACTAAAGTAATTGTTTCGCCTACACAAAAAGTAGTTTGAGGATTTCCATCTGTATCTTGCGCTTCAATGATGGGGGATGGATTAACAGTCAAAGTAACTTCAACTCTAATACTATTACATTCTCCTACATTTTGCACCCAATAACTTGTTGTTGTATTGACATCAGGTTCTGTGTCAGGTGTAAAATTTCCTCCTCCTCCTAATAAATCATCTCCTGTTTCGGAGCCATACCACTCTGTACTACCTGTGCAGTTTTCACATGAAAAGGTAGGAAGTGAACTGCCTTCGCAAGTACTTAAAGTAGCATTTGCAGGAAGAATATCAGGTGCGCTAGGGGGATCACAAAAAGCTGCTGTAGGTAAACAATCATTTCCATTGTTCCCATAACCAAGAGAGCCGCCATTATCATACAGGTATGAACCATCCTCAACACCTACATTATTAATATCATAATCAATTTCATAAATACAGCCGCCTAAATTTATATCAATTTCCCTTATACATCCACAACCACTTGGATCAGTACAATTTTGTTGATTTTTGAACATTGGTAAACTAGCACCAGTATCATAATCTCCAAAAACAACATAAATGGAAAATGCACCACATAAATCTGAAAAAATACCAGATGGGAAAAACGATATATCTACATTTACTGTATTGAAAGCCCATATAATAGAATTAGGGGGGATAAGTCCATTAGTAGGTGGGTCCATCGCATTTATAAAAATACCTCCACAAGACGACATATATCCATTTAAGTCATCTACTACACTTTGATTGCCTGAATAAGAATTTAACTCCCTAATTACATTACCATTGCCACCACAAGATACAGTCATAGTTGTTGTTTCACTAGCCATATCAAATGATGTATTACCAGTTTGGAATATCACATATTCAGTAAATGTTTCTGACTGTCCAGCTTGCGAGCCATTACATGCATCTATCATGACTAGTGAAGGGCTTGGCGAACTCCCATCACACCCCGAAGCCGTCCACTGCTCCTGCCCCATCATCACAATAGGATTAATAAAAAACAGCAATAATAATAAATTAAAAAAATATAGGCTATTGATAGATTGATAGATATAATTCATAGTGCGTTTTATCTTTGAGATTTAAGATATAAGACATGAGACATGAGACAATTCGTAATTGTTAATTCGTAATTGAATTTCCAATTCGTAATTCGTAATTGATAATTCG
>JAHDHV010000300.1:5691-7605 GCA_020631155.1 Bacteroidota bacterium
GTAATTGTTAATTCGTAATTGAATTTCCAATTCGTAATTCGTAATTGATAATTCGTAATTAAATCCACATCGTCTTTTTGGTGTCAAAAAAACGATTGGAAATGGGATAAATAGTTGGAAAGCCGTTTTATATGGCACATCCATGATAACTTTGTTGATCGGACGAGTAAATAATGGAAATGAGAATTTACAAAGCACATAATTAGGGGTCAAAAACCCGATTGTAAATTGTTGAAATCGGCTTAGGCTTTGTAAGTTTTGGAGAAATAGCGGTTTTTTAAAATCTGTGTGTTTCACAGCACTCGATTGTTGTTTAAAAAAATCGAAATTGTGTCACCATAGCTTGACTATTAGGACAGCAACAGCAAATTTAATAAATTCGTTGGTAACTGCTCGCATTTCAACAGATTTACGCCATTTTTTAACACAGACTTAACTTTGATTTTGAATTTTGGATGTGTAGAGACGCAAGATTTTGCGTCTCTACACATCCGAAACCAATAACATAAACAAAACTGACCATGAAACTGACGGATTATTTCTTATTGCTACTTTTATTTTTGACTACTTCTGTACTATCTACTAGCGTTTGGGCGCAACAATCATCGAAACGGGCGAATTTGTCGCTTGTAGACCAGCAGATTGGCACTAAAATGGCTAAGGGGCAGGCGAAGGTGTATACAGATAGTCGAGGCGAAAAAATAAGGATTGCAACGGGTGATATTGCCTTTGCAGATAAGGTGGTAGATTTTAAAATTGGGCATCCTCGTCCTGTGGGAGATTATGCAGGTTATGGCGATCCTAAGCATATACTTGGTCAACCCGATCATGTGGACAACGGCATTTACGACCCCAAACCGAAATGTACAACAATGGGCTGCGGCGGAGTACTCACCCTAGAGTTTACCGACAATGTGCTGATAGATGGCGATGGCAATGATTTGTATATTTTTGAGGTGGGTGAAGCGGTGGAAGCCATACAGGTAGCAATTTCTAAAAATAATAAGGATTGGATAGAGGTTGGTAAAGTAGCTGGCAGTACGGCAAGTTTGGATATTTCGTCTTTTGTAAAAAAAACGGATGTGTTTCGCTATGTGCGCTTAACGGATTTGCGAACAGGCTGTCCGCCAAACTCTGAAAATATGGTCAGTAGCGATACCCTGCCCTATCCCGGTGCCGATATAGATGCGGTAGCGGTCGGCAATATTCAATCCGAAAAGGAAATTGAGGAGGAAAAAAAGAAAGCGGAGGAAGAAAAAGTATTAATGCCAAAAACCAAAAAAGAGCAGGCACTACCACCGCTTACCCCCAATACACCTTTGCCTACTTTAGACCTTAGTTTTAGGCAGCGTGAGGTGAAGATAGTCAAACAGATTGAGGTGCGAAAGCCTGATGTAGTAGTCGAAATTTGGGACGAGCAGTATGAGGATGGCGACAGCATTTATCTGACCTTTAACCAAAAACCGATTTTGCAAAATTACGTGCTCCGCAAAAACAAAAAACGCTTAGAATTTTCACTCAAAGACAATTCCGCCGATAATTTGCTAGTCCTACACGCCGTCAACAATGGTTCGCGCCCCCCTTGTACAGCAGCCCTCCGCGTCAATAATCGCTTTATTTCCCTTAATTCTACCCTAGAAAAAAGTAGCGCGATTAAGTTTGTATTGCGAAAAGAAGCAGGCAAAGTCGTAGCAAAACAACTGGAGAAATAAATTACGAATGATTTTTAATTACGAATTACGAATTAGAAATTACGAATGATTTTTAATTGAGTACTTAGACATAAGATTTGAGACATGAGACGTGAGATAATTAACTCACTATGAATGATTTATGACAAATTCAATAGTTGTTTAATTTGAGTGTGTCAGAAATTTAGGGAAAGGCAAAATACGCTTTACTATGAAAGGTGAA
>JAHDHV010000301.1 GCA_020631155.1 Bacteroidota bacterium
ATGTCTATTTAAAAAGTATTTTGCCATTCCCTAAATTCTTGACACACTCAAATCATTAATAATGACTTGCCCCCCCCCTTTCTTATTTTGTATTGCACTCTTTGACATGATGATATAACACAGCTTATTGTAGAATTACATTATTTCTGTATTATTTTTTTGAAAAAAGTATCCTTTTATTTTGTTTAGATACTTATTAATAGCTATACTTCCTTACTTCCCTAATATATAGCAATATTTTTACAGAAGAAGAGAATGTTTTCATTTTACCAAAAGCATCCTTATGACTAACAATATTTGTCTAAGAAGGCATTAAAGATTAATGCAAAAACAGAAACAAATTTCTTTCTATAACGTTCAAAAAAGCATTAATACACAATCTTTTTTTTATTAATTATATTAGCAATTTTTAAACTTTTATAAAAAATGAAAACAAATATTAACCTACTTATAGCCAATATTTTGCCCCTATTGTATTTTCTCTTATTGAGCATACTTCCGCAAAAGGCAAACGCACAAACCTACCCTTGTGCCTCTCCATCTCCCTTACCCTATCCAGAGTCTAATGCTTGTTTGCAAGCTTTTCTGGCTATCCGTCCTGATTGTTGTGACATTGATTTTGATATGACTTGTTATACTGACCCCAATGCACCGGGCGGACTCTTAGAAGCATGTGATGATGGTATAATTATATCTGGATTTCCTACAACTTGGGAAAACTGTTATGACCATACCTTATATGAAGGCATAAATATTCAAGGCACCAACCCAACTTGCTTAACAAGTCAAGTAGTTCTTCCGCCACTGCCATTCGTAGCAAATGCATATGAATGTTGCGATGTGAATAATTGCAGTGGTTGTTTCCCAGATTGCGATCCCCCACCAACAAATTGTGTCGCTCCACCTGACCCGAATTGCTGTCCATTAGAGCCTGTGCTCCCTTACGATGGCTGTTTAGTAGAGGTCATTTTATTTGATGGTATTTGTAAAGGTACTAAAGTATGTAATCCTCCGGGTGATCCGAATTGTGTAAATGAAATTTCAGGCGGTTGGGATATGTGCTGTGAAATGATTTATACTGATTTAATGAATGGGGTTAACGATCTTGATGAGCTAGACATCCCTGCCTATGATAATTGTTTCTATGGTAATAGTAAACCAACCGGTAACGCACGTTATCCTTGTGATGATTTCGACCCTTGTACCCTTGACCAGTGTCACCCTGTAATTGGTTGTATAAATATTCCGAACTATGCTAATGTCACTCCTGTTGCCAATATTAAATTATGGCTACAAGGCCCAAGTTTAGGTGCAGTGATGGCAACAAATCCAAATATTTCTAGTAGCCATCCTTTTAATACTGCTCCTTGGAACTACGGCGGGTCAGAAGGTGCTGCTATACCTAGTAATGCTGTAGATTGGATATTAGTAGAGGCCTTAGATGCTACATTTACAGTTATTGATCAGACGGCAGGCTTTTTACTAAATGATGGAACAGTTCAAGATATTGATGGTACAACAGGGCAAATTAAATTTCGAAACGGCACCCTTAATTCTAGCAATAATTACTATATCGCTGTTAGAACAAGAGGACACCTTGATGTAATGTCAGCAATACCTGTAGGAGTTGCATGTACTACACAATACGATTTTACAACTTCTCCTGCACAAGCATATAACACCAGCAATAGTATAGACCAAGACCAATTAGTTGAAGCAAATGGCACAGGAACTGGCGCGCCTTATGCCCTCTATTCAGGGGATACAAATGGAGATGGCATCATCAATTTTGAGGATTTTAACGACTACTTTCTTCAGATTGGTGCAGGTTACAAAACTGCCGATTTTAACCATGATGGTACAGTAAATGGTAGTGATTTTAACCCTCACTTCAGCGACAATAATGGGAAAATGAACATACAAAAGTTGCGTTATTAAGCAATAACAATTTACTTACACTAATATTTTTTTACTGGATTAGTGGTTCAATAAATAATCTCTAATCCAGTTTTTTTTTAGTTTTAAAAAAATCTTAGAATAGTACCAAATCCACAAACATCATACAAATGAAAAAAATACATTTAGCTTGACAATGGTAAATTACTAAAATCTCTATTTGGACAATTAAAAAGCTCAATTTGAAATAGGGCTAAATTGAAAAAGGAAAATTGAAAAAGGAAAATTGAAAAAGGAAAATTGAAAATTGAAAATTATTTTTTACACTCTAAGCTACAAATCACTAATTATTAAGACATTACACATGAAAATTTCACATAAAAAAATATTATTAAAAAAGAATAATACATTACTAAATTCACCTAATTAAGCATCACTGATCCATGTTCAAAACAATGAGAATGTAATCCAAATAGATTTTTTCAATTAAAAAAAATATATTATTATCAAGTTAGTTTGCTTCCTCAAACCAATCTAAAATCTAATCTCTGATTTCTAATCTGCTAAATCCCTAAAACAAAAGGGCTGCCGAAGTTAATCTTCAACAGCCCAGAAAATGGGGTTAATGAACGGTTATTTTTTATTTTTTCGCCAATTTAATAACTGCATTAGCGTATTTTTATTTTAAAAAAGTAAAAACTTAGACTAAATGGCGAATATTTTGGCCGTCAAAATAAAGAATAATAGATGAAGTAAACAGATAAAAAACTAATAGTTCAATAAATCCAAAATTTCACACCATAAGAGCTTATCTTGATTTTGTTTTTGAAGCTGAAAATGATCGCTTTTTTACCAAATGTAGTACTTTTTGAGGTGCATAGACATAGTAGTGTTACCAATAAAAAGGCGAAATTTGGGGTCAAGGACATATTTTTTAAGTCGACGAATATAATCAAAACAGCCTCTTAGGTAGCGTACCTTCTAATAGTCTAATGTCAAAATTGTTTTAGCCAACCTTATATTTTTAAACCAAACAGCAGTTATACAGCAAATACCTTAGTGTTTGTGTGGCACCATTTAAGTGAGCTTAATACTTTTTATAAAAATCAATATTCTTATAAAAATTACCACCTAATACATCACTAGGCATGATTTTCTTTTTTTTAATATGCTGTTTACAAAACACCCACAAATGAAAAAAACAAATATCTTTCCAAAGTCATGGCTTGTACTATATTTAGTGCTATTTATGACAGCTTGTAATGTAGCAAGAGACAATATTGATGAGCACACAGACAATTTTTTGCTTAATGATGATCCTAAAATACAACAAATAACTGTTGAAGAGTTCCAAAATATGCCCATAGCTGAAAGGTGGAAGGTAATCAGCCCTGGACGTAGAGATAAATTAAGAAGACTTTATAAAGAAGGCGCTCCCTTGAGTGATGCCTTCAAAAGATTGATTGCCAAAGACTTAGCTTTTGAGATTTCAGAAAAGCCTCCAAATCCAACACCTCGTTATATTCCACCAGAAGTAATTAACCAATATCGGGACGAGTATCAAAAAGCTTTAGAAGCGCGAAAATTATCACCTGAAAAAAGGTGGGCAAGCTTTTCAGACATTAAAAAAGAATACATTCGACAACATCCTGATAAATATCCTCAGTTCGCTAAGTTAATAACTAGTGGCCAATAAACAAACGCAAATAAAAATTAAAAAAATATAAAAATTCAATCACAATGACAAAAAAACAAAACACATTATCCATCATACTTATCTATATACTGATATTATTTATTATAGATACAAATGAGGTATTTGCACAAGTACCGAATTATCCTTGTGCTACTCCAAGTCCACTGCCTTATCCAGAGTCTAATACTTGTCTACAAGATTTTCTATCCGTACATTATGATTGCTGTAATATTGATTTTGATATGAGTTGTTATAATGACATGAATCAATACTGCTCAAATACAGAAGTTAATACTTGGACTAACTGTTATGATTACTCTATCACCATGTTTGATGAGATATTAGCCCCTCATCCAGATTGTATAAGTGTAAATATACCATTTGGTGCGCTATGGGTTCACCCTGCCTTTAACTGTTGTAGTGACATTAACTGTAACCCCTGTACTCCTAACTGTGAGCCTCCCCCCAATACAGGTACTTGTCCACTGCTCCCTGAATTTCCCTATGATGGATGTTTAATAGAAATTATTTTATTTGATGGTGGTTGCACAGCATCTTCTTGGGATATGTGTTGTAAAACACTATATGATGACCTCTCTAGTGGGGTGATACAAAATACTTTTTTATCTAATGAAGTCTATGAAATGCCCTGTCGTTATCGGGATACAGATTTTCCACCTCCAAACGTAGCGCGCTACCCTTGTGATGATCTTGACCCATTGACCATTGATCAGTGCCATCCTGTAATTGGTTGTATGAATGTTCCAAACTATGCCAATATCACTCCCTCCGCCAATATTAAATTATGGCTACAAGGCGCGAGCTTAGGCGCAGTGATGACAACAAATCCAAATATTTCTAGTAGTCAACCTTTTAATACTACCCCTTGGAATTATGCAGGTTCAGAAGGCGGCGCAATACCTGATGAAGCTGTAGACTGGATATTAGTAGAAGCCTTAGATGTTAATGATTTTACTATATTAGACCAAGCAGCAGGTTTTTTATTAGAGGATGGTACAGTGCAAGATATTGATGGCACAATAGGGCAGATTAAATTTCAAAGTGGCACTTTAAACTCTACAGACAATTACTATATTGCTGTTAGGGTCCGCGGACATTTAGATGTATTATCAGCAGTGCCTATTTCTGTTTTAGGAACAACACAATACGATTTTACAACTGATGCTGTTCAAGCATATCAGACCCTTATAGGTGGCGATCAAGGGCAGATGGTTGAAGCTAATGGAACAGGAACAGGCGCGCCTTATGCACTGTATTCTGGCGATGCAAATGGGGATGGTATCATCAATTTTGAGGATTTTAACGATTATTTTCTTCAAATTGGTGCGGGTTATAAAACCGCCGATTTTAACCATGATGGTACCGTAAATGGTAGTGATTTTAACCCATACTTTACCAGCAATAATGGAAAAATGAACATACAAAAGTTGCGTTATTAAGTGATTAGTGATTAGTGATTACTTAAAATAATATTCTTTTACTGGATTAGGGATTCAACAAATAATCTCTAATTCAGTTTTTTTTTTTTTAGTTTTAAAAAAATCTTAGAATAGCACCAAATCTACAAACATCTTACAAATCAAAACAATACACTTAGTTTATTTCTTCAAACAAATCTAAAATCTAATCTCTGATTTCTAATCTGCTAAATCCCTAAAACAAAAGGGCTGCCGAAGTTAATCTTCAACAGCCCAGAAAATGGGGTTAATGAACGGTTATTTTTTATTTTTTCGCCAATTTAATAACTACATTAGTGCATTTTTATTTTATCTAAGTAAAAATTTAGACTAAATGGCTAATATTTTGGCCATCAAAATAAAGAAGAATAGATGAAGTAAACAGATAAAAAACTAATAGTTCAACAATTTTAGAGTTTGGAGCTAGGTTGAATTTTCGGTATGTTTCAAATCTTCTAGTTTTCAACCTAACAGTTTGTCGTTATTTAACAGTTCGTGGATTCGTGATTAGTAGATTAGTGATTCGTTTTCAGTTTTTTTAGTTTCTTTTTGAATGAGTTCTGTAACGACGGCCTTTAGCCGTCATAGTTCTTGCAAATAATTAATAGCCAGTAATTTATATATAAAAAAGGTTCAGGGAAAAAATCCAATTTCTGATCTCTAATAGCTAATTTCTAAAAGCTAAATAGCCAAAAGGCTAAATATCTAAATAGCAATTTTAGAAACAAAGTGTTAGGAAGAAAATGAAACATACCGAATTTTCGCCTTTTACTTCATTAATAAAAAAAATAATAACTTCATTAAATTTCATATAGTTTTGATTAAGAAAATAAAAGGTGTTAGTTTTAAAATTCATAAAAAAAAATAAAAACCTTGTAACCTTCCAAACTCCAAAACTTTTCAACCTTCCAAACTCCAAAACAATTCAAAATCCCACATCATAAATTCAAATTTACAGGTCTTGCCACTTACTTACCTCTAAAAACCTGACTATTTTCTTTTATTTAAAAAAATTAGCCCTTAAATTCGCCATATTAAACACAAAACGCTTAACATTTGCCCAAATAACCCATCAACTAATACTGAATATATGGCAAAAAACGACAAACATTTACGTAATTACATAGACGGAAAATTCCAAAAACCCTTTTCAGAACAATACATTGACAGCTACAATCCTTCCATTGGACAAGTCTACAATCATGTACCTGATTCTGATGAGCGAGATGTAGAGTTGGCAGTAGAAGCAGCACAGCGCGCCTTCCCTGAATGGTCAACAACTTCACTGGAAATGCGTTCTCGTATTCTGTTGCGAATTGCGGATATTATCGAACAAAATACTGAAGTACTGGCAGCAGCAGAAAGCGAGGACAATGGCAAACCCATTAGTCTGGCGCGCACTGTTGACATTCCAAGAGCAGCAGCTAATTTTCGCTTCTATGCTACGGCTATTCTCCATTTTGCTTCCGAATCGCATTATATGGAAAATACAGCCATTAACTATACTTTGCGAAAACCATTAGGTATCGTAGGCTGTATATCTCCTTGGAATTTACCACTTTACCTATTTACTTGGAAAATTGCCCCCGCCCTAGCAGCAGGTAATTGTGTGATTGCCAAACCCTCAGAAATTACGCCCCGTACCGCTTTTATGCTCTCCCAAATTTGTGGAGAAGCAGGTTTGCCTCCCGGTGTTTTAAATATTGTACATGGCTATGGACCTAAGGTTGGCAAAGCAATGGTAGTACACCCAAAAGTGAAAGCGATTTCCTTTACAGGCGGCACCCAAACAGGCAAAGAAATTGCTCAAACGGCTGCCCCTATGTTCAAAAAAGTATCTTTAGAATTAGGGGGTAAAAATCCGAACATTGTTTTTGCGGACTGCGATTTCTCCAAAATGCTCACCACAACGGTACGCTCCTCTTTCAGCAATCAGGGGCAAATTTGCTTGGCAGGCTCTCGCATCTACGTAGAACGACCGATTTACGAGAAATTTAAAAATGAATTTATTGCCAAAAGTTACCTCCTCAAAGTAGGTGACCCGATGGATGAAAGCACCAGTATTGGCGCAGTTGTTTCTAAGGAACATATGGATAAAATACTGGATTACATAGCATTAGCCAAAGAAGAAGGCGGTGAGGTATTGGTCGGTGGCAAACAGGCTGCTCCAAGAGGACGGTGCAATAAAGGCTATTTTATCGCCCCTACCATCATCGAAGGCTTAAAACCTGATGCTCGCACTAATCAAGAGGAAATTTTCGGTCCTGTAGTTACCATCATGCCATTTGATACGGAAGAAGAAGTTATCGGCTATGCCAATGATACGGAATACGGTTTGTCGGCAACCCTCTGGACAAGTGACCTGAACCGAGCGCACCGCATCGCTAACCAATTGGAAACGGGTATTGTGTGGGTGAATTGCTGGATGGTGCGAGATTTGCGAACTCCTTTTGGGGGCGTTAAAAATTCTGGTGTTGGTCGTGAAGGCGGCTGGGAAGCA
>JAHDHV010000302.1 GCA_020631155.1 Bacteroidota bacterium
TAGCGTTTAATGTTTCAAAAAAATGTATATGAGTCTGTTTTTTGGGAGTGCAAAGATACGTAGAATTATCGTTTTTTTAGATGAAAAATGGCTTTTTGGCTTTTTAGATATTTGGACTTTTGGCTTTTTAGATATTTGGACTTTTAGCTTTTTAGATATTTGGACTTTTGGCTTTTTAGATATTTGGACTTTTAGCTTTTTAGATATTTGGACTTTTAGCTTTTTGGCTTTTTAGATTTATCCTCCCCGAATCACGAATCACGAATCACGAATCACGAATCACGAATCACGAATCACGAATCACGAATTTCTAATTTCTAATTTCTAATTTCTAATTTTCTAACAGCTAAACAGACACACACATAGAAAGCTTTTTATATACATAGCAACTTTTTACCAATTCTATCTTAAAATGATAGGCATTACTTTCAAGTTTTATTGTACTTTTGCAAACTAATTTCATTTTTTTTTTTTACAAACAAACAGAAAGTAGTGATGCAGGTACAATCTATATCAAAAATAGACGCAGAAGAATCCGTTATTTATATTGGTGATCAGCAAACAGACTGGAAACAGTTTCCTTTTTCAGAAAAAGAAATTCAATACATTGACCAACAAATAGCACAAAAAAATCATTTTATTAGTTTTAATGATTGTGGACATATACGTATTGTTGCATATGTTTCAACTGAAAACATAGATTTTAAACTGGTAGAGGCTGTGCGAAAACTGGGAGCTAAGGCTTCCCCCCTACTCAATCAACATAAAGTTGAATCTGTAAACATTACACATAATACTCAATATACTGATGCTGCTGTGGCATTTGCCGAAGGCTTATTATTGGCAAATTATCAATTTTTGAAATACAAAAAAGAAGCAGATAAGGAAAAGAATAGCTTACAAACCGTTTTGATTCCAGAGGACTGTGCCAATGCAAAAGCACTAGAAGAATTGCAAAATGTGGTGAAAGCGACTTGTGAAGCTAGAGATTTAGTTAATGAACCCTTGAGCTTTTTAACGGCTCGACAGTTGAGCGAAGAAATTAAACGCTTGGGCAAGGAAGCTAAATTTAAGGTAAAAGTCTTTGGCAAAAAGAAAATTCAAAACTTGAAAATGGGCGGCTTGCTTGCCGTTAACTTGGGCAGCTTTGAACCACCTACTTTTAGCATTTTAGAGTGGAAACCTAAAAACGCTATCAACAAAAAACCCATTGTACTGGTTGGCAAAGGTGTTGTATACGATACAGGTGGTTTGAGCCTGAAAAAAACGGCAAATGGCATGGATCATATGAAGTGTGATATGGCTGGCTCGGCGGCTGTGATCGGTGCGACTTATGCGGTGGCTAAAAACAAATTGCCCCTTCATGTAGTTACCCTTGTACCTGCAACAGACAACCGCCCCGGCAAGGAAGCCTATGTTCCCGGTGATGTGATTACGATGTATAATGGTATGACAGTGGAGGTGATGAATACGGATGCGGAAGGTAGAATGTTGCTGGCGGATGCCTTGAGCTATGCGACTAAGTATGACCCTGAATTGGTCATTGATGTAGCAACGTTAACGGGTTCCTCATTGGTGACATTGGGTACAGAAGGGATGTTGTTGTTTGGTACGGCTGATGGAACTGTTAAAGATAGTATCAAAAAAAGCAGTTTTGAGGTCTATGAAAGATTGGTAGAGCTTCCACTTTGGGATGAATACAAAGAATCCTTAAAATCAACCATCGCCGATACACGTAATATTGGTAAAGGTCCGTTTGGCGGTTCTATTACAGCAGCCAAATTTCTAGAGCAATTCACTGATTTCCCTTGGCTACATATTGATATGGCAACAATGGGCTGGAACTATCAACCGCATGGTTATCGTGTGCCAAATGGAGCAGGAACAACTGTCCGTTTGCTTTATCACTTTTTAAAAGAAAGAAGTAAGGGGTAGCGAAATTACGAATTACTCGTTCCGAATTACGAATTACTCGTTCCAAATTACGAATTACGAATTACGACAATATATTATTTTTTTTTAAAAAAACAAAAACATAACTTCTAGACTCTAACTTCCAAAAAGCTAAAAAGCCAAAAGTCTAAAAAGCTAAAAAGCCAAAAGTCTAAAAAGCTAAAAGTCCAAAAGTCTAAATAGCTAAAAAGCCAAAAGTCTAAAAAGCCAAAAAGCTAAACATCCAAAAAGCTAAACTGCAAATGAAAAACAAAAATTCAAATAATAAAAACAGTTCAAATAAATCATTCAAAAATCAATCTAAAGCTGCCACAAAAAATCAACCTACAGATACTAAGAATGGAAATGGAAAAAATAAACAGTCAGAGAATGAAACCATAACATCTAAAAATGAATTAGCAAAAACAAATCCTAAAGCGGATAAAAAAAATCATAAAACGGCTTATGTTGCTGATAAATTTCGATTGGGCATTACCATAGGTGATTTGAATGGCATTGGCATTGAAGTAATTGTTAAAACTTTTTCTGATAGTAGAATGTTAGAGCACTGTATACCAGTGATTTACGGCTCTTCTCGTGCTATTTCTTACCACCGCAAGGTACTCAAAGCAGATGATTTTACCTACCATATTACCAACAACATCAGCCGACTGAAACCCAGCATTTGCAACGTTCTCAACTGTTGGACGGAGGAGGTGCAAATTACCATTGGCCGCCCTAATCCCAAAATTGGTCGTTATGCCCTGCGCGCCATTGAATCGGCGGCTTACGATATTTCACAAGGCAAATTAGACGCTATTATTACTGCTCCTGTCAATAAAAAGCTGTTGAATACCGATAAAATGCACTTTTCGGGACATACAGAATATTTTGCCGAAAAATTCCAAGTTGACGAAAACCTCATGTTTTTGGTCAGTGACACTTTACGTGTTGGGCTGGCAACCAATCACTTACCCATTAAAGACGTGGCCAATGCAATTACTAAAGATTTGGTTTTAAAAAAAATTAAATTGATGGCACACTCCTTACAGCAGGATTTTGGTATCATGCGGCCGAAGATAGCGGTTATGGGTTTGAATCCTCATGCTGGAGATGACGGTTTGATTGGCAAGGAAGAAGAAACGGCAATTATCCCTGCTATTGAGGCAGCGAAAGCGGATAATTTGCTGACATTCGGTCCCTATGCAGCAGATGGTTTTTTTGGCAGTAATATGTATCGTCAGTTTGATGGTATTTTGGCCATGTATCACGATCAGGGTTTAGTCGCGTTTAAAGCTTTGAGCTTTGGGCATGGCGTTAATTTTACTGCAGGAATGCCTGTTGTCCGCACCTCTCCCGATCATGGAACCGCTTATGATATTGCGGGTAAAAACATCGCTTCCGAAAGCTCGTTCCGCAATGCTGTTTACTTAGCCATGGACATTATCCGAAATCGAAAGCAATTTGCAGAAATAACGGCTAATCCATTGGATAAGGAAAGCCTTTTGGAAGATATAGAATCAGAGGGCAGAAGAAAATGAAGGGGCTGTTAGGGCTTAGAAAACAGATTTTAGGAATTCGAACACATTAAAAATTATTAAAAACTCAATTACCTAATTCCCAATCGTTTATAGCGATTTTTCAATAAATTAAGGTAAGTTTCTTTCATTTTTTTAGATAAAAAACTATGTTGAATGGCTTCCTGCCATTGAGGTAATACTTTGGCAAAACCATGGCAAATATCGTTTATTTCTTGCTCCTTTAATTGCAGTCGTCCTTTCGCCAGATAATCCATAAAATGTTTGCGTCTAAAATTACTTCGTTTTCCATCTAGCATCAAAGCCATTTCTTCGGTGGCACCTCCTAAAGCAATGGTTGTATTCAACAAATCATAGGCTGTAGAAAATGTAGTGTATTGATCTTTAGTGATCAAACTAAAATTTTTTAAATGCATGTCCTCATTTCCAATTAAAAAGGAAAAAAGCAGGCGTTTAAAAAATTCCTTTTTTTCTATATCCGGAAATGTGCAATATTTTTCAATCAATACAATCATCCGTTCAATGGTATAATTGTATTTTGTGCTGCGCGGCTGTTCGGCAAGTTGGGCAAAATCCTCCACTGCCAATTTTCCACCATTTTCTAATCGGTCAAAACGTTTGATAAAGTAGCTCAACGTTCCATCCTCAACATACAACAGTCCATGCAAAGGCACTTCAATACCAATTAATGCAGCCATCTGCATACTAATCGCTTCATTTTCACAAACTTCTAAAAAAATATGATGTGGTGGTTTAAGGATATATCGCCCTCCTTTTTCAACAACTTCAAAGCCTTCTGTTGCCTCATTTAAAACAGCACTCAATTTCGGCTGCATTCCCGAAATTGACATTCGCTGCATCAAACGGGCAGCTTGTAAGCGTTGTTCTGGTGCAGAATAAGGAAAGTCTTTGAGTGTAGTCAATTTAGGAGATAATAGTTGCAATCCTTTATTACTGTAGCGTTTATCTCCACAAAATTCATAAGTTATAGGACATCTATTCATCACTAAATTATACTTACTTTTGGATTTTTGGGCTTAAAGCAAAAAGTATTGATTTTTAAATTTATTAAAAAAATAAAAACTTTAAAACCTTGTAACTTTGTAACCTTTTAGAGTTTCGAGCTAAATTAGCTTTTCGCCTTTTACTCTATTAACAAAAATTATTTAGGTTTGTATAAACCTAATTATCAATTCAAAAAGTATTTAAATTTATAAAAAAAACCTTAAAACCTTGTAACTTTTCAACCTTCCAAACTCCAATAACCTTCTAAACTCTAATAATCTTCCAAACTAAAAAATTGGTTCTACAGTAACAGCCCCAACTAAGTCGCCGCCGACTGCCATTAATTGAGCGAAATAATCATATTCATCAATTTTTAATAAACGTAACATTCCCGCTAAATGAATTCCTTCGGGTAAAACGCCATCAAAAAAGCTTGGAAATTGCTCAAATAGGTAAGGGCTTGAAGTGACAGGCATAGTTAAGGAAATGGCTGCACCCACGTAATTGGGAATGTAAGCCACCTTATATTGTTGATTCAATTTGTATTCTGTCAAAATGGCTGCGAATTGACCATGTACATATACTTTTGCTTGTCTCATTTGAGGTAGATGATGGAAGTTAACTTGACAATGGTATATTAAGGATATGCTTGATATTACTCCTAATACTTTAATTTTAACATTGCTTTTTGGCTATTTAGACTTTTAGCTATTTAGCTGTTAGCAATCAGAGACTAAAAGATTATAAACTGGCCATAATCAATTGTTTTTAAATTTTCTAATGGATTTAATTTATTGATTATTCGTAATTTATAAAGATATGATGGCTAAAGCCGTCTTTACAGAAATTATTAAAGAAGGAAAAATCCATCAAAAAAACACCTAATCACGAATCACTAATCTACGGATCAACGTTTTTGATAACAAGCATTTAGTAAAATCAACGTTTTGAATTGAAAGAAAAGTCTAATTTACTATTATCAAGTCAATAATTATATTTTAATTTTTACAATTTGTAATTATTAATTCGTAATTAAAATCACGGTTCTACATTTAAACTATCCAAAAATACTTGATCATCTTTTAGTTCAGGAATAGGTCGCCAAACTCCTTTGTTTCGGTAATACTCCATAGTGTCGCCTAGTCGAAGTTTGTAGTCAAAACGCGAGTTGCCGATGAGAATGTAGCCGGGGTAAAAATACTTTCGTCCTGTCTGTTGACTGTATTCTACTTCCTTTAACATGGTGTAAATACCTAAACTGTACTTTGAATAGGTCTGATCATATAATCCTAAAATACTTGCCGTACCTTCTGTCCCCATATCAAAAAAACTAACACCAATTAATTTGCCTCCATCATAAATCTGCACCTCATAAGAGTCAAACACACTTTCCTCGCTTCCTTCCAATAAATATTCCTTCAAAGTTCGTGGAACATAGCCATCAAAGCGATTTTGGTGCTGCCGATAAAGTTGTTCCTTATCTTCGTCTATCACACTTTTTACAATACGCACTTCAAAGAGTCGATTATTTCTATGAAGCATCTTTCGCAGCCTTTTTTTAAAATGAAAGCCACGCAAAGGCAAGCGAGTACGTACTACTGCATATATCTCATCCTGAAAAAAGGTGATGGTTGAGCGATACAGCATATTGCCACTGCGAAACCAACCTCTTTCTAGGTAGTCATCTAACAGTTCGGGATCAATCAACGATTTAGGGTAGTATTCTTGAAAAAACATAGCTTCTTTTCATAGCTCAAATACTATCATTATAGCATTGAGAAAAACATCAATAATTGTTTAACTTATAAAATAAACATTACGTACAAAGGAACGTATGAGATATAAGATAGGAGACATAAGATATAAGATTTTTCATACTAAAAATCAAATTTTACTACTTAACTTATAAGGTTGGTAAAGATTAGATGTTAAGTGCCAAGCATTAATTAATTGTGCACAATTTTGTTCTAAAGTATTGGCTTTCATTATTTTAATCAAACAAAGAGTCCTGTTTAATTATTGTGTAGCACTTATTTTTCAACCACATCTTATAATCTTAAATCTTACAATCTTAAATCTAAATAAAAAAATATCATCATGTTTAAAACCTATTTGTACCTATTTGTATTTGTAGCCTTTGTTATTGCAGGGCTTCAACCCAAGCCAGAGACACTCCAAAGTAACCTTTATGCAGCTGTTACCCAACAAGAAGAACAACAATTACTTGAAATAGACAGTTCCCAACAACAGTATTTTAAAACCGTTGACTTAGCTAAAGGTATAGAACCTATTGATAATCAACAGGTAACTAAAGAAACTGCTTATTTTCGCATCAGTTACAACAGCAAACAACAGCCCATTTTGGTAGAGTATTTAGAAAAAGGTGCGACTGCTTTACATCCTAAACAACGATGGGCAAGTCTAAAAGTTACTTATACTCAAAACAAAAATGAGGGCAATAGCATTTTATATACTTATCATGACAATAAAGGAAAACGTACCCTTACTGAAGATGGCATTAGTGCAGTAAAATTTATTTATAATAAAAAAGGGCAAGTTATTAGAGAACAATTTTTGGACACGCAAGATAAGTTGGTTAATTCCAAAAGTTTACAGTTTGCCAATAAACGCATTTTGTACAATGATGCAAATTTAGTAAAAGAAATCCGCTTTTTCGATACAGTCAATTTGCCTGTCAATAATAAAGCCTTAAATGCCGCTGTTCTATTTTACCGTTACAATGACAAAGGCATTTGCACAGATACCCTAATCATTGACAGTTACCAATTACGTGCTGAGGAATAAGTAATGAGATTGTAAGATTTAAGATTTAAGAAAAACAAATTATAAAAACACACCACATCTCACATCTCACATCTTATGTCTTATGTCTTATGTCTTATGTCTTATATCTTATATCTTATATCTTATATCTTATATCTTATATCTCATTTAAAAAATCAAAAAACGTGCCTGATAGCCGAAAACATAGAGGCCAACATCCGCAGGATGCTCAACTATTTGCCCCAGCACAACTACCCAAACTACGCGCTGCTGTTCATGATTTTT
>JAHDHV010000303.1 GCA_020631155.1 Bacteroidota bacterium
TCTTATATCTTATATCTTATATCTTATATCTTATATCTTATATCTTATGTCTTATGTCTTATGTCTTATGTCTTATGTCTTATGTCTAGTTAAACAATTAAAAACAAAACTTACCACCTTGTCAACTATCTCAAAACACATAATTGTTGTTATATGAATACCCGTCAGTGGCGAAATTTAATGAATGCCATTAATAATGAACGTTGTATTTTGTTACTTGGCCCTGCGGTAGCGTCTACCAAACAAAATGGCAATTGGCAACCCTTGACCCAAGCTTTTGCCCATTACCTTGCCAAAGAACTAGACTACGAAGGCATTACCTATGACGCATCTATGCGCGATGATTTGGTGTATATTATGCAACGTTTTATGACGATTCCCGGCGTTTTGCAAACCGACCCCGCCGATGAAGCCAAAGCCTTCTACCAAAAAAATGCCTTTAAAGCCAATTCTATTTTAGAGAACTTAGCCAATTTACCCTTTCACCTCATCATCAATAGTACCCCAGACGATTTAACCGCACAGGCTTTTAAAGCAGCCGGAAAATATCAACTCCAACATACCTATTACAATTTTAGAAAAGAAGATAAAAATTTAGTAATCCCAGACTTTTCTAAAGATAAGCCTTTGGTTTACAATCTCTTAGGACATTACAAAGACCCCGACTCACTCGTGCTGACAGAAAGCGACCGCATCAAATTTGTATCTAATGTAGTCCGCAACGAACCGCGTATTCCAGTGAGTATCACCAGCGAATTTGACGAGCGCAAAACCTATCTTTTTGTCGGCTTCAACTGGGACGAATGGCCGCTCAGGTTGCTATTAACCAGTTTAAATTTGGGAAGAAGCCTAGCAGCCTATAGCCCACAAACCGCCATCTACAAAATCAGTCCTTTTGCACAAGAATTTTTCAGCGCACAGTTTAAATTTCAGTTTATTGACCATCATATTGAAGATTTTGTTGTAGAATTGCAGGACAAATACACCACAACTTTTGTCCCTGTTCCTCAGCCTTTGCCTAGTGAACCCTTGAATGTGTTTATCAGTTATGCCAAAGAAGATGAAACTTATCGCGATCAACTGATAACAAATTTAGCATTGTTAGAACAAAAAGCGTATATTAACATATGGCATGAGGGGATGATTCAGTTTGGGCAGGACAAAGCCGAAGTGATTCAGCAAAAACTAGAGGATGCCGATTTGATTTTGCTTTTGGTTAGTGCTGATTTTCTAGCAACCGATTTTTCTTACGCCGAGCATTTAGCACTCGCCTATCTTCGACAGCGACAGGATGAGGTAGACATCGTGCCAATTATCATTCGCAATTCGGATTGGGAACAAGCAGATTTCGCTAGATTTCCTTTAATTTTGCCATCAGGCACATATCCCGTCAATAGCAATTTTTGGAACTCTCCAGATGATGCTTATACAGATATTGTAGAAAATTTAAGGTCATTGATAGTGCAAAGATTGAGGGTGGGGTGAATTTGAAAACGGAACTTAATCATTGTATGTTTTGTTCAAATATTTCCATATATTTGCATGTCAATGACAGCAAATTCAAATAAATATAAGATTAAAGGGTTTCATGCTAATGATAGTGAAAGGTGTAAAAAGTTTCTATCAGATAACTATTTTATTGTTAGTGATGATACTCATTGGTTAGGAAGGGGGATGTATTTTTGGGATAATGAATCCAATGCTGTTTATTGGGCAAAAGAAAAGTTTAGAAAAGACAGACAACTCAAATCTGTTTGGATCGTAAAAGCTGATATTATTTTGGATGATGTATTAGACTTAACAGATAGCAACGCTTTGAGGTATTTTGAAGCAATATGGAATGAATATTGTCAGATTAAAGAAATTTCTCCTGATAATGTACCTATTGGAAAAAGAGTGAATTATTTACTTAGTTTTTTTAGTACTAAACTGCCTTTTACCGTTGTTAAATGTCATGCATATTATCCCAAAACACCACCAATTCATTTTTTAGATAAACATTATAAAGATTTACCAGAACCTCTACCATCTATTGATTACTCTACTAAAACAATTTATTGTGTCAAAACAGAACAGGCTTTAACAAACCGTTCCAAAATTAAAGTAATATCTAAATAATTAGTATTATGAATAAACAAAGAAGCATTGAAATATTGGAGGATTGTTTACTCTTTCTAAAAAACATGACAAAAGAAGAATTAGAAAGATTAGAACAAGAAAAGGGTATCAGCCTAGATGATTATCCTGATGAAAACTATATAGATGATAATTTCCACTTTATAAATCCATTAAATTTTGAGGATGTTTGTAGCGAAATTACTATAAAAATGGAACTTAACTTAGAGTTAAAACCAACTTTTTCTTTTGAAGATAGTGGAAATATACAGCATAATACTTCTCATAAAACTGCTGCATGACATGGAAAAAAGCATTTTTCAAATTATTAATCATAAGTTAACCTACTTTCATTTTGAAAAAAATAAAAACTTTCAAAAAAAGGGAACAATATCTTTAGATGTAAAAGGGGATACACAAATTAGTAAAGATAAACAAAAAAATATAGCGATAGTTACATTTACCCTATCTTTATTTAAAGATTTCCCAATTGATGAAGTTCCATTTTTTACAGAATTACAAATGGAAGGTACTTTTAAGTGGGTAGCTGAGGTAAAGGAAGAGCACCTAAAAGAGTTATTACACATGAATGCACCTGCCATCTTACTTTCTTACATGCGACCATTTATTTCACAAGTTACAACTTATGCAGGCTATCCACCATTGATTTTACCTTTAATGGATTTCACTAAAAAGAAAACCTAAATCCAACATTCTATAAAAGAATAACAATCAATTGTACGTTGTCAAACACCAATTCCATAGCCAACCCACTTCGCGACCGCTACCCGGGGTCTCGTTCCTTTGAGCAACACGAACAACAGTTGTTTCATGGGCGAGAAGCGGAAATTAAGGGCTTGTTTAAATTGGTGAAAGTAGAAAAATTGGTGGTTTTATTTTCTAAATCGGGCATGGGCAAAACTTCCCTCCTCAATGCTGGGCTTAAACCACTACTCGAAGCCGAAAATCTTTACCCCATCACCGTCCGTGTACAAGATACTGATGTGTCGCCCCTACACACAACCTTTGATGCGCTGCAAAACGATATTGACGAACAGAAATTGCAACGATTAGGCGTGCCTAATACCGATAATCGCACGACACACACCCTTTGGGAACACCTCAAAGCTTGCAATTTTACACAAAATGGGGAGCCAGCCATTCCTGTATTAATTTTCGACCAATTTGAGGAATTATTTAATCATACCCTGCCTAATCGCGTTGCCTTTGCTGAACAGTTAGCCGATATTCTCAGTGAGCGACTGTCGGAAAATCTGCACGAAGAACTCCGAAAAATTCCACGCAGAGAGCGTACTCCAGAAATTCTGGAATGGTACAGCCCCATGAAAGTACGGGTTATTTTTGCCATTCGCTCTAGTCGCCTCAGTCGGCTGCATGAACTGAGTAAAGACCTGCCTTCGGTGCTTAAAAATCGTTTCCAATTAAAAGCCCTCAACCGCAAACAAGCTAGGGATGCCATCATTAAGCCTGCACAACTGCAAGGGGAACAATTTAGAACAGACCCTTTTCGATACGCCCCTTCTACGGTAGAAATGATTCTGGACAATCTTAGCAATAGAGAGGAAGAAATTGAATCCTTTCAACTGCAAATTCTTTGTCAACACATTGAAAATGAGGTATTGCAGAAACAAAAGGTAACTGACAATTTTGTGGTTACTCCTGATTATTTAGGCGGCGAAAAAGGAATTCAGGACATTTTAAATAACTATTATGTCCACCAAATTGAAGCATTGGGAACGGAAGCGGAGCAGTTGGCAGCGCGAAAATTGATTGAGGAAGGTTTGATCGTAGATGGTGCGAGGGTTGGAGTAGCCGAGGCCGTTGTACAGCGTACTTATGGCATTGATAATGAGTTATTGTACAGACTCATCGGCAGCCGATTGATACGGGGGCAAAATACGCCTTTGGGAAAGGTCTATGAATTAAGCCATGATACACTCATTCCGCCGATTCTTACCTCTTATACGGATAGAAGAATCAAGGAGGAACGCATTGAAAATGAAAAAAAATTACAAGTAGCCCAACGGCGACAAAAGCGGACGTTAGCCATTGCTATTGCAGGTTTTACACTATCTTTAATTGCCATTGCAGCCCTTTTATTTGGTTTGTGGGAGCGAGAAAAAGCACAAAAAGAAGCCAAATCTGCCAAATCCAATTACTTATCTTCCCAAGCCATTAATTTCCAAAAACAAGACCCTGCTAAAAGTTTTTTACTAGCTTCTTATGCATGGAAATACGACACAACAAAGCTGGCTTTTAGCGCATTAAACAATGCTTTTTATTCTAATGTTTATGAATTAAACGGAAAATATTATGCCTCTCCTTTGTATAAGGAGTTGAGTTGGCAAAGTGCTGGCATAAAAGACATTGATTTTTCTCCTAACGGTGAATATATTCTAACCATTGCCGAGGATAGCATCAAAATTTGGAATTGGAAAGGCGAGCAATTAGCTGCCCTATTATTGCAGCCCAAAAATGATAATCCAATTGATCGCTCTCCTAGTGAGGTGCAATTTTCGCCCAATGGCAAACTTTTGTTGATTAATATTTGGGAAAATGATTTGCGTATTTGGCATTGGGAAAAAAATCAGGTAGACACCCTAGTTGGACATAAAAAACCAACCATTGCAGCTCATTTTTCCCCTGACAATCAATACGTTATCAGTCCATCTTTAGATAGTTTTGTTAAAGTATGGCAACTGCCTATCCCTACTTTTTTGCATGACACCATAGCACTCCCTCAAAGCGATACTACTGATGAACGTAGCAGTTTATTATCCAATGTACAACAATGGGTTAATGCTGCACTTCCAAAAAATGATTCTACTCCCCTACTCCCTACAGATAGTCTATCCAAAGATAGCATAGACACAGCACCTCCGCCGCACCATCACCGTATAGAACCCATATTAGAATTTAGTGACCCTACAGGTTTGGCCGTTGCTGCACAAATAGCCCCTAATGCCGAGTATATGCTCACTATTTCTGACCAATTTATCTTTCATATTTGGGATAAACAGGCAGAAATTCAACACCGCATTACGGAAGTAGATTCTACTCATTTTTCACCAGATGGCAAATATGCAGGTATTTACTCTCTGAATTACAGTATTCTTTGGGATAGTCAAGATAATAAAGTCATTCACCTAGAAAATAAGGTTAAAGCCATTCATTTTTCCCCAAATAGTCAATTCATTGCCCTACAATTTGATGATGAGCAGCTACATTTTCAAATCATTCCCGAACTACAAACCGAAGGTACAGTCAAAGGCACTTTTGCCGATTTTTCCCCTAACGAAGAATATGTGATTACTATTTCGGGAACTGTAGTTGATTTTTGGAAAATCAATAGCAAAAAAATGATGCAATTAACAGGGCATACGGACAGCCTTTTGTTGGCTCGTTTTTTACCTGATGGCGAGCATTTAGCCACCGCTTCTGCCGATAAAACGGCGCGTCTATGGTATTGGAAAAGCAATGAAATTGAAATTTTTGACAAAAATACAGCAACACAACTTTTTCAAGAATACAATAAAAAAGATTGGGAAATTACTGCCAAGATGCCTGAACCAGATTTGAATATTCAACAAAGACGCAATTTACGAAACCGACATTTGTTGCGTAGAAGTATCAGAACCTACAATACTTTTGATGAAGAAAAAATTTATACTGCTTACATTTCACCCATGCGAAAATTCATTGTAGTAGTCGGAAATAAAACGGCAGGTGTTTGGAAATTGCCTCAAAAAGAGAGTGATTTAATAGATAATTTAACTCATTTTACCACTGAAAAAGGGCAAGAAGAAAAAATAAAGCCATTAAGCGAGCAAGAAAGAAACTGGACACTGCCTAGCACTAAACCTAGCTTTAAACTAGAAGGGCATAGCCAAAAAATTAATCATGCTACTTTTTCCAATAACGGCCGCTACATTCTCACCGCTTCTGACGATCAAACCGCAAAAGTATGGGACCTTAAAGGCAATTGTCTAATGAGTTTGAAAGCTTACCCTAAAAAAGTAAAAGCAGCCTTCTTTTCTCCTGATGATCAATATGTTATCACGCGATTTGAAGACGGTAAAGCTCAAAAATGGCTCATCGCTCCTGACCAGATTACTGCAAAAGTAGACAGCATGGACATCAGCGATCTTTCGGCAGATGAAAAAATAAAATACGAAATTAGCGAGAAAGAAATCAATAAAAAACCTTCTTGGTTCTACCGATTTGGTTCAAAAATTAGCCAATGGCGACAGCAGTTAAGAGCCTCTAGTACAGCTAAAAAAGGGAAGTAAGTTATTTTAAATTCTAACCCAAAAATCTCTACACAAACCATTTAACATCAACTAATTAAAATGCTATACTTAAAGTTTTATTTAAACTACTTTTTGCAAGTAAATTACTTTATTAGCTTTTTTTTTACTGATGTGAATCTCATAGAATAAGTCTACTGAACTGGATTATTACTTGCAATAAAATCCAACATATGCTTATTAATTGTATTTCTAACTGTAGCACCTGATACATTCAAATCCTCTGCAATTGAGGCTATAACTTCTCCTTTGCTTTTGCTTTTATTTTCGTCTTTGTCTATCAAATTCAATGTATTATTTGCCTCAATACACTCATACTTTTTTAGAATAACATAATTTCTCATTATTGTATTTTTAATAAAATGATGCCTAAGAAGAAATGTTAATAACTCTTCTGGCGTATGCTTTAGTTTATTTTTTCTACAATACCTTTTAAATTCCTTTAAAACTTCTTCTTGAAAATATTTTTCCATAAGGTAACATGTTTGAGTTGAACAAATAATAAGCAAGTAGTTACCTTATTAGATAGATGACAAAAGAATAAAGTGGAAACTTTACAATAAAAAAAATTTGTTTTTTTTTGAAAAAACTACCTCTATGTATTGCGCTCCCCTAGCCTAACTTTCTCAATTTTGTTCAACTCACTTTCAAATATTCCCCTCTCAATTGAGCCGATCATAACTTTTTTAACAAAAATTTGCACCCTATCATGCCAATGTTTTAGTTGTAATCTTCCTTTGAAAATTTGCCCTTCTTTTTGTTCAAAAAATCGCTTGATAACAGATATTCTTTCAGTTCTACAAACGAATTCTTGTTCATTTTCCAAGACGATTAATCTTAGTTTATGAGCCTTTACTTCAATAGCTAATTTATATTGGTTATCAATATTATATACTACCACAATTTTTCACTTTATATTTCTTTTTTTTCACTAATACTTTGTTTCTAAAATTGCTATTTAGATATTTAGACTTTTGGCTATTTAAGTACCTAGACAAAATTAACGTTACAATAGTAAAAGACTAAACTCCTCATT
>JAHDHV010000304.1 GCA_020631155.1 Bacteroidota bacterium
GGGAGCAAAAAACGCCAAAAGCAATCGTCAATTTTATCTTGACTGACTACTAAGCATAAATAAACGTCCTTTTTGTTTAGGCATTTACCGAACAAAGCGGTAATTTTTCCCCGGATAATAAGCACCATCTCCCAGTTCTTCTTGTATACGAAGCAGTTGATTGTACTTAGCTACCCTATCGGAGCGCGACAAAGACCCCGTTTTGATTTGCCCTGTATTTAAAGCAACAGCCAAATCTGCGATAGTTGTATCCGATGTCTCACCAGAACGATGACTAATTACACTGTTCATCGCATGTCGGTCTGCCATTTCCACGCAATTGATGGTTTCTGTAAGCGTACCAATTTGATTCACTTTAACCAAAATAGCATTTGCCGAGCCTTCTTCAATGCCTCTTTGCAGTCGTTGGACGTTGGTAACGAATAGGTCGTCACCCACCAATTGCACCTTGTCGCCTATTCGCTGCATCAAGAGTTTCCACCCCGTCCAGTCGTCCTCTGCCATGCCATCCTCTATCGAAACAATGGGATATTTTTTTGCCCAAGCAGTCAGATAATCCGCCATTTCAGTAGGAGTCAATTTATCGCCTGTTGATTTATGTAGATGGTAAACATTTTCCTCCTCCAGAAAAAATTCCGAAGAAGCCACATCTAAACCCAACATTACATCCTCACCGGGGCGGTAGCCTGCCTGTTCTATCGCTTGTAGAATAATGGAAACTGCCTCCTCATTAGATTTCAAATTGGGAGCGAAACCGCCTTCATCACCTACATTGGTCGCATAGCCTTTACCTTTTAATACTTTTTTTAGGGTATGAAAAATTTCAACACCCATTCGCAAAGCTTCTGGAAAATAATCTACCCCAGTCGGTAAAATCATAAACTCCTGAAAATCAATGCTATTATCGGCATGAGACCCACCGTTGATAATATTCATCATCGGTATAGGCATGGTGTAAGCGCGCACCCCACCAAGATAGCGATATAAAGACTGTCTCGACTCTTGTGCAGCAGCTTTGGCAACGGCTAGGGAGATGGCTAAAATAGCATTTGCCCCTAAGTTGCTTTTGTTAGCTGTGCCATCCAATTCACACATCAACATATCCAAATCAGCCTGATCGAAAACGCTACGCCCCTCCAACTCATTGAACAAAATGGAGCCTACATTGTCCACTGCTTTTAAAACACTTTTACCTAGAAAAAGGTCAGGTTCTCCATCTCTTAGTTCTACCGCTTCGTGTTTACCTGTAGATGCCCCTGAAGGTACTGCTGCCCTACCAATAATGCCATTTTCCGTAATCACCTCCACCTCTACAGTAGGGTTGCCGCGCGAATCCAGTATTTGCCGACCGTGAATATCACTTATAATACTCATAATTGCTATCTTTTTATCTGTTTGTTTGCTTGTTAAAAATGAAAATGCAAAGGTAGTGTTTTTTGTGCTTTTGTTGGGGCATGGGTAGTAGGCTTATTTTGTTAAAACAGCCTAAAAAACCACTTTGCTATGATAATATAGTAAACTGACTCATGAATTTTTTCCATCCATTTATCAAGCATACTTTTTCAGCAATTCCTTAATCTCACTATCTAATATTGTATCCTTCTCCCCTTTACTATATATGGAGAGTAAAAGAACAGTAGCCTCATCAACTTGTACATAAAAAATCACCCTAGCTCCTCCACTTTTGCCTTTTCCCTTAGAAGCTACAGCCAAACGAACCTTAAATACATTATCTCCTAACAGTATTTTCAATGAGTTCCTCTCCTAAAATCTGCAATTCTAGTTTGAGTGATGGATATTTTTTGCTCAAACGCTTGGCTTCCTTTTTAAAATTTTTAGTAAGAATAATATTATAGCTCATCTAAAAAGTCTTTTAAAGGTGTCCCCATCAATTTGCCTTCCTTATACAATTTCATTTCCTTAAAGCCCTCCTCAATATGTTTTACAATAGCCTCTTTACTATCTTCCTCCATTTCTAGCACCTGAACAAAATCAAAATTCCGTATCAAGTCCATGAAAAATTGATATTTATGTTCCTTTACATTTAAAATTATCTGCTTCACATTAATTATTTTTCAATTAAAATTCAAACAAAAATAGTTCTATTTTATCATTGATAATCATTTAACAAAATATTTAGTCAAACAGTTTCTTTACATAAATTCAAGTCTATTTCATACTCCCCCCCAAAAAAAACTTGCGCTTCTCACTTTTTTAATTTACCTTTGCGATAAGATATAAAAATTAACACTTCTGAGTAAAAGTAATAATTGAAAGGTCTCCATATTTTTTATTTCCAGCATCAAAACAATAGTGGGCATC
Organism: Bacteroidota bacterium; assembly: GCA_020631155.1. Lineage (GTDB taxonomy): Bacteria > Bacteroidota > Bacteroidia > Chitinophagales > UBA2359 > JAHDHV01. Next base: position 2,323 of record JAHDHV010000304.1, read on the forward strand.
CATAAAGGTAATTTTCTGCCTATGCTCCCCTATTGTTCAGTTACATACCATCCTAATTAAACCTTGTACAGACGTAAAATTTTACGTCTAAAAAACCTTCCAAACGCCAAATTTACATCACCATTAGAAATTTCCTTAAATACCACACTTTAACTTTAACTAATTTCTTAAAAAGATGGTGAAAAATTTATTATTAACCGCAGGCATGATTGCTTTGCTATTGAGTTTAAATGCAACTCAAAGCCAAGCCTTCCACAATTTAATTGTCAGAAATCCTCAGCAAAATTGGAATACTGATCAGGGTACAATTGAAAAGGCTACTTTTTCTATTCGCCCCAAAGGTTTGTATATGGAAGTGGGTATGTACCTCACTTTTTCGGCGCGCAATACCAACTTAGAATGGGTGGAGCAACTAGAGGTAGAATGTCATTTTGAACTGCCCGAAAAAGCCGTTGTTCACGATTCTTGGCTCTGGATCGGCGATACGATTATCAAAGGTGACATTATGGATAGGTGGCAGGCTTCTAGCATTTACGAGGAAATCGTAGACCGACAGCAAGACCCTTCTATTTTGTTTAAAAACAGCAAAACACAGTACGAACTCCGCATTTTTCCCATGAAGGGAACAGAAACACGCAAGGTAAAAATAACCTACTTAGTACCCGGAAATTGGAATAAAACAAGCGTGAGTATTCCCCTACCAATGTCCCTGTTACAAATGTCTCGCAATAATTTACCTGAATTAAGCATACTCGCCTGGCCAGATGAACATTGGCAAAATCCGAGACTTTTAGAACTTCTCCAATATGATTTTGAGCTGACTAATAATAGTGAGGAATTAGGTGAGCATTATGCTGCAATTGTTGAAAATCCCTATCAAGAAAACCAACTACATTTTGCCTTTGATTCGCCAGTTAATGAGGGGGTTTTTGTGAGTCGTTTTGAGGGGGAAACGGATAATATTTATCAATTGGCCCTACTGCCTAATCAACTTTTTGAGGTTAAAAATGAAGAAAAGATAGCTATTTTAGTAGATTATGATGCCAATAATACGAACCTAAGTAAAAATAATATTATTGACAATATTAAAAAAGAATTGCTGAATAACTTTGCCTCAAACGATGCTAAATTTAATGTATTCTTGTCCAACTTAACCACTTATAAAGTGAGCGATACGTGGCTTACAGCAAGTGAAGCAAACATTAACAGCACTTTTGATGCATTGGTTGATGATGATATTATTGAAGATGAATTATCCAATTATAGCAATTTACCAACTTTATTATTGAATGGTATTCAGTTTATTCAGGAAAATGGAAATGATGGGCATATCTTATTGGTAAGTAATTCCCAACAATTAGGAGACTATCCTGCTGCCAATCAGTTGATAGATGATTTATTGGAATTAATGGGGGAAGTGGAAATTCCAATACATGTAGCAAGCTATCAAAACAGCAACTTTGCCAATTATTATTTCAATGATACTTATTATAGAGGAAATGAATATTTTTACCTCAATATTTCTCGTTTAACAGGTGGTGAATACTTCAGCAATCACAATACAAATAATGTATTAGCAGAAAATTTTAGCAATACCTTAAATGCCCTCAGTGGTATTGGTTCTTCTTTCGATTTACACACTAGTTTAGACGATGGTTTTTGCCATAGCCGTTATAATATCAACAATACAAACCTTGACAATACTAGCATTTTTTTTAATCAACCTATTTTACAAATTGGCAAATATGAAGGAAATTTTCCTTTTACTGTTGAATTTACAGGCGTTTATAATGGGGAAATATTGGGACATAAAGTAGCGGTTACTGCCGATGATGTTGTCCCTGTAGATGACATATCTGAAAAAATTTGGACGAATTGTTATATTGAAGATTTAACATACAATTATCCACAAGACAATAGTATCATTAATACCATTATTGAAGAAAGTATTACTAAACGAGTACTATCTACCTACACTGCCTTTTTATGCCTAGAGCCTGAACAACGTGGAGAAATTTGCTTAGATTGTATAGATGAAGAAACAACAGGACCTACAAGTGTAGAAGATATAGTAGTAGACAGTACGCTTGTTATTACGGCTGCGCCAAATCCTTTCCAACAAGAAACCACCATCAAAATTGAAGTAACAGAGCAAATGCCACCTTCTAAAATTAGTGGTGCCATCTATAACGCACTTGGGCAACGAGTAAAACAATTAGACATTTCTCTAGCCAACAACAATCAATACACCTTCACATGGAACGCTACCAATGAAGCAGGACAAAGCCTATCCAAAGGCATGTATTTAGTTGTTATACAAACCCCAACTAAACGCCACACCCTCCGCTTGATGTATATGAAATAGGTTAATTACGAATTACGAATTACGAATAGGAAAAATTCGTAATTCGTAATTAAATCATTTCTTCAACCTTGGTTGTTCTGCGGCTCTTTTTCGCAAATACAACTGCTGCCCAGCCATCGGTTCTCTAGTTGTCTGATTCATTAAGTTGCGCTTTCGCAATGTTTTTAATTGAATGCCGTAAGCTTGAGAAATAGAATGCATAGTTTCTCCTTCTTTTACTGTATGTTTTTCTGCCCCTTTTCGAGCCTTGCGTTTTTTCGCCTCTAAATAAATAGGGGCATTTTCCGCAAAACGCTCCCCCGGCTTTAAATCATTGTAAATGTATAATTTTTTCAGAGGCACATCGTAAGAGTGTGCTACAAAAGCAGGTGACAAAGCCAAATTTGCCCATAAAACATTACAATCATTTACCTTGCCCTCGCGAACTTTCAAAGCAGCTTTTTTCTTCTTCACAGGAGTAGAGGTCGTAGCTGGCGGATTATCCATAGGCGCAATTGAAGGTTCTGCTACTGGTGGTGGTATATTGGCTGCCTCACTTTCAATAGAGACCTTTTGAATAGGTGGTTGAGCTTCTTCCATTGGAGGGGGGGGCAAATTATTAGGCGGTGTCATGATGGGTGTCTCCGCAGGTGTTGTCATTACAGGCAGTGGAGTAGCTTCTTGCCCTGCAATGGGTGGTGGGGGCATAAATACCTCATTGGGTGCTTGCATTGGCGCATCGTAAACAGGTGGTGGCTGCTGCTGCTGCGGTGGTAATGTTTCGGCAACTCGTGGCATACGAAGTGGTTCTTCCTCTATATTGTTTGGTGGCGGTGGTGGCATGGGCGCACTACTTCTAATGTTAATCGGTTGCTGTTGTTGTTGAACAGGTGGAGGTGCGTACTGTACGGGTGGCGTTTGTGTAACAGTTCGTTGAGTTTGTTGCCTAGCATTATTAGGTGGTGTATATGGCTGTCTAGGAGTAGTTGTTCTTGTTTGAGTGGGGTACAAAGGCTCTGTTTTTGCCAAAGGATAGCGTTGTACACTTGTAGTTTCATTGCTTACACCAATGGCAGGTTTAGTTGGCTTGGCTTTTATTTTGCCAGCTATTTTATTACTTTTTGTTGTGCTTGGATTTGACTTACTTACACTATAAGTTTCGCTAATTGCTGGCGTTGCTTTCTTAGTGTGGGTTTGGCTGACGGGTAATGCGGCTTTCTTCTCATGAGTTTGACTGATCGAAGGTGCAGCCTTTTTAGTATAAGTTTGGCTAATAACAGGCGTTTCTTTTTTAGTGTAAGTTTCACTAATGGCTGGCGTTGTCTTTTTCTTATGAGTTCGACTAACAGAAGCCGTTACCGTATTTGCCGTTGTTTTGGTATGCCCTTGCGCGCGCAATTGCTCAATTGTCACCTTGCGAACTGGTTTAGCTGGTTCACTAGGTTTTGTATAAGTTTTAGAAATACTACTGCTACTAGCCGTTTTACTACGACTAGCTGTATAAGGATTTACAGGGCGGTGTTTACTGCGTCCATCTACAACAATAGGATCGTAAACAATTTTTCCAGACTGTTTAGATTTTGTTTGGGCAGAGGGTCTTTGTTTGTTATAGTTTGATTGAGACCGTATCACCACATTATTTTGATATTGTTTTTGTTGATGGACGGTATAATAAGAGTGATGTTGTGAAGATGAAGGTGCTGGTGTTGGCGGCTGATAACTGCGTGGCGGTGTAGCAGCTCTAGCTGATGGAAAAGGAGAATAAACACTGGCTAGGGTTTGCGGTTTGCTTTGGTTTAATTCTGCGGGAGTCATATAGTCGAATCTATCCAAATCGTATTTTTCAATAATCCGAATCAAAGCTTTCGGATATTGGGGATTGGTTGCGTAACCTGCTTTTTTCAAGCCATACGCCCATTTTCTATAATCTTTACCCAAGCGAAATAGCTTGCTATAATGTCCATTTCTATGATACTGTAAAAACTTAGAATGATCGCGATAAGAAGCATAAACACTAGGATATTTGCGGAAACATTCATCAGGCGCATCATCTGTATGATACATTTTTCCTCCCTTCCAATAATTTTTACACTTAATACCAAAATGATTATTACCGATACGCGCCAAACGACTGCGGCCATAGTCCGATTCCAAAATTCCTTGACTTAACTTGATACTAGCAGGCACCCCTGCGCGCTGCATTTCCTCAACTGCCAATTGTTTGTATTGATCAATGTATTCGTAAGCCAATGTATAATCATCATTGGCACATGCATAAAAGTGACAACATACTGCCCAACAGAAACCAACTAAAACGATTTGAGTGCAAGACCTTATTTTTCCCATAATTTTCTAATATTTGTATTTTTTACACAACATAAAGTAATTTATTCTTGGGTATGTTTTAAATACAGTACTTTTTCAACTAAACAATTAATCATCAATATATTACAAATAAAAAAATCATTCCAAAAATAACTATTGATAGCTAATTTCTAAAAGCTAAATATCCAAAAGTCTAAATATCCAAAAGTCTAAATATCCAAAAGTCTAAATATCTAAATATCAATTTTAGAAGCAAAGTGTTAGGATGATAATCAAACATACCTTTAAACTTGACAAGCAAAGTCTAATATGCTATTGCCAAGTCAAATAAATGACGAAGCGATTATAATAAGGATAAAAATGTGGGAAAAAAGTAACGAAAAAAGGGCATTTAGAGAACAGTTATTTGTAATATTTGAGTAACAATGACAATTTTTACAATTAGATTTCAAATAATGTTACAGCCTTGTTAATTG